>JBLNFC010000527.1:0-4592 GCA_050263355.1 Acidobacteriota bacterium | reverse complement strand
GCAGACTACCCTCAATCTGTGGAGCGCACACGATCTGTGAAGCGGGCAACCGAGAGCTACACTCGGAGCTCACGACGCGCTTGAGACGATGAAGTCTTGCTTCGGGTGCTTCGTCCACCATGGAACGGCTCGGTTTGAAACTCGCCGAAGCGTTCTCGGGCATATTTGCAAGTTTCCAATGGTTCCGAATGGATCTGGTTAGAATCAACGCCATCGAGAACGGCCGCTATCCATTGCAGCGCATGCCGGTGCTATCCTTAGCCATAGGCAATCTGCCCTAGTCATGGCCTTCCATTCAGGTTTTGTTTCCATTCTCGGGCGGCCCAACGCTGGCAAATCAACGCTGCTGAACGCGCTTGTGGGCGAGAAGCTGGCGATCATCAGCCCCAAGCCGCAAACGACCCGGAACCGGATACTGGGTATTATCCACGTGCCGTCGGGCAGAGCTAAGCGCGGCGGACAAGTCGTACTGATAGACACTCCGGGTGTTCACAAGCCCGACAGCTCGCTTGGGCGGAAAATGATGGTGGAAGTCAGCGAAGCGCTGGAAGGCAGCAATGTCATCCTCCTCATTGCCGACGTGATGAAAAAGTCTGCTCCCGCTGATCAGTTCGTGCTCGATATGGCCAAGCGGTCCGGCACACCGATTTTTCTTATCCTCAACAAGATCGACCGCATCGAAAAAGGTAAGCTTCTGCCCATCATCGAGCAATGGAGGAAGTTGCACGAATTTAAGGAGATCATCCCGATTTCTGCACTTAAGAAAAACGGGCTGGACGTCCTCTTGGAACGGTTACTCGAGGCGCTTCCACAAGGGCCCAAGTATTTCCCTGAGGATCAACTCACCGACCAGCCCACACGCTTCATGGCCGCGGAAATCATCCGCGAGCAGTTGTTGCTGGGTACCAAGGAAGAGGTGCCCTACTCAACCACTGTAATTGTCGACCAGTTCGAAGAAGGACCACGCTTGACTCGAATCGCCGCAACTATTTATTGCGAGCGCGAGGGACAAAAACGAATTCTGATAGGCAAGGGCGGGCAGATGCTCAAGAAGGTGGGGACCACTGCCCGGATCCAGATTGAGAAGATGATTGGTACCAAGGTCTTTTTGGAGTTGTTCGTCAAAGTGACTCCGGGGTGGCGCAATTCGCGACAATTCGTTGAAGGTCTCGACTGGCGGCGCCAACTCGAGGAACTTGCAGGAGACCGTCATGGTAACTTCAAGCCAGCGCGGTCGTAACTGCCGCGGATTTGCCCAGCTTATTGGGGGCAGTTACAATTCAGGAACTTAGGATGGACATTCAACAGGGCACCCAAAATCCCGGCCAATCTGGCGATTCAGTCTCACCCTGCGACTTCGATTCAGACAAGCTCATTATGAAGCTCCGGGTTTCTCTTTCCGCTGAGCGCAAAGCGGTCGACCCTGTCGTGCGCAACGTCATGGAAATTGTGCGAGACATGCAGTGTGCTACGGGCAAAGAGGACGATATCGAATTGGCCCTGACCGAAGCGCTGGCAAACGCGGTCGTACATGGTGCCAAAGAGGATCCGTCGAAGACCGTTGAATGCATCGTGGCTTGCGACGAACAACGTGGAATGCTCATCATGGTGCGCGATCCAGGGCCTGGCTTCGATCCCAAGAGCATTCCTAACCCGTGCAATGGCAGCAACATTTACTCAAATCACGGCCGCGGGATATTTTTAATCAACCAGTTGATGGACGAGGTTGCGTTCCACAAGAATGGGACCGAGATTCACATGGTGAAAAGGTAGTCGCATCCGCCCTTCGAGCGACTCCCAATCATTCCTTTGCCGCAATCCCCAGAGTTTTCATCTTACGGTACAGATGACTTCGCTCCAGTCCCAGCACTTCAGCCGTGCGGCTGACGTTACCGTGGTTCTCGTCCAGCTTCTTCAGGATATAGTCGCGCTCATAGGCACTACGAGCCTGATGCAAGGTGGAGAACTCGGTTCCGGCTGAGCGGCGGCTTCCATCCCGATAGACGAGCGGCGGGAGATTCTTGCGATCGAAACGCATCGTGGTCGGATTCATGATGACGATGCGTTCAATCACATTGCGCAGTTCGCGTACATTGCCGGGCCACGAGTAGCGCATCAATGTCTCAACAGCTTCGTCGCTGATTTCGCGAGGCCGGCGTCCGTAAGCAGCGGAAAACTCTTTCAAGAAATGGCGAGCAAGTAAAGGAATGTCTTCTTTTCGCTCGCGCAGCGGTGGAACGTAAAAGGGAATTACATTCAGCCGGTAAAAAAGATCTTCACGAAAATTGCCTCGCGCTATCTCTTCTTCCAAGTCCTTGTTAGTCGAGGCGATCACTCGAGCATCCACCGTGATCGGTTCATCGCTGCCGACCGGAGTGAACCTCTGTTCATCGAGAGTACGCAGCACCTTGGACTGCGTTTTCAAACTCATGTCGCCGACTTCGTCAAGCAACAGAGTTCCGCCATTCGCCTTCTGGAACTTGCCTTCCTTGTCTCCGGACGCACCCGCAAACGAAGCTTTGCGATGGCCGAACAGTTCACTCTCAATCAGGTCCTCCGGAATCGCCGCGCAATTCAATTCGACGAAGAGGGCCTCTTTGCGCAGGCTTTGTGCATGAATAGCGTGCGCCACCAGCTCTTTGCCGGTTCCAGACTCGCCGTAGATCAGCACCCGACCATTGGTGGGAGCCATGAGCATGATCTGCTGGCGCAGAGCCTTCATGGGAACACTCTCGCCGGCGATCACACTCTTGGACTGCAGCTGTCTCTTTAACTCGACGTTTTCGACCCGCAAACGCTTGGAATCAACCGCATTCTTGAGAAGAATCAGTGTCTTCTCCAGAGACAGCGGTTTCTCGAGGAAGTCGAATGCCCCCAGCTTGGTAGCGCGTACCGCGGTTTCTATCGTGCCATGACCCGAAATCATGATGACCTCAGGCGGGCCATCGGTCTCGCGAATCTTCTGAAGTGTTTCCAGCCCGTCAATGCCGGTCAGCCAGACATCCAGAAGGATAACGTCAAAGCTATGTTTTCTTAGTAAATCCAGGCAGGCTTCGCCACTCTCGGCGACCGACGCCTGATAACCCTCATCTTCCAGCGCACCCTTAAGGGATTGGCGAATTCCAGGCTCGTCATCGACGATCAGGATGTTATGCATGCTCAGTCGCCACCGGAGAAGGGATCGAGTCCGGCGCGACCGGCAACTCTACAATGAATCTGGCGCCCATGGGCTTGTTCTCTTCCACACGAATCGAACCATGATGGTCCTCAATAATGCGACTCACAATCGCAAGCCCAAGACCAGTGCCACGTTTTTTGGTAGAGAAGTACGGCAAAAAGAGTTTTTCCTTTAACTCCTGAGTGACCCCATGACCGCTGTCGGCTACCGCAATCTCCACCATGTCGCGGTTCTCGAGCACCGAGGTGGATATCTGGATTTCGCGCACCACGGAAGTCTGGATGGCTTCTGCGGCGTTGTCGACGAGGTTGGCCAGTGCACGCTTGATAGCCTCCGGGTCCGCCATCACATTGGGCAGATCGCCGGCGAGAACAGTGCGTACATCGATCCCATCCAGTCGGCCATTAAACATAGCCAGCGTGTTTTCGACGATGGAATTGATACTGGTGCTTTGCGGTTGCGCAGTGGGGAAGCGGGCCAATGTCGAGAACTCGTCTACCAACGTGCGCACAGTCTCGACCGCACCCCGAATAGTCTCTGCGCAACTATGAATTACTTCGAGAGACGCCGAATCGGGCGGCGCACCACGCTCCAGGTGTCGGCGTATACGCTCGGCGGAAAGCGCAATCGGCGTCAGAGGGTTCTTGATTTCATGGGCGACGCGGCGAGCAACTTCGCGCCAGGCAGCCTGTTTCTGCGCGCGCAGTACGTCCGACAAATCCTCGAACACCAACACATAACCGAGACGCTGCTCCTCATGCTGCAAGGTGGCCACCGTTATGGCAAAGGTCAGTTTTACCCGCTGAATGGCGATTTCCATCTGGCTGGTTGTAGTTCCCATTCGATCAGCACGACGCAAGAGAAGCGAGATATCCTGGAGCAACTCATGCGGAAACAATTCATGTAATTCGGAGCCAATCAGAGAGGTCCTGATCCCGTTTTGCAGATCAGAAGCGAAGAAGGTGCGCATGAAAGCGCTGTTAACGTGCGTGACCCGTTTACCGGCATCCAGCGAAAGCACCCCGGTTGGGATACTTTCCAGAATGGTCGCGATATGCCGGCGACGTTGCTCGAGAGCAATGTTTGCATCCGCCAGGTCGCGAGCAGAGCTGTCACGTTGATGGCGACTACTCTCGAGTTCTTCAGCCATTCGATTAAACGAATGAACAAGATCGCCGATTTCGTCGGCGGCGCGGATCTCAACCCTGTAATCAAGGCGACCGCGGGAAATTTCCTGCATCGCCTCGGCCAAAGCTGCGACGGGACGCGTCACCAGTTTGGAAAGAAACAGCGCTAGCCAAGTGGTAGCAAATAACACCAGTACAGTAAGCAACATGAGCAGGCTCATGTACGTTCGCCGCACCAATCGCCGTTCCTTAGCCAGATCCCAGTAACGTTTTTGACTGGCTTCCAC
>JBLNFC010000526.1:0-6338 GCA_050263355.1 Acidobacteriota bacterium | reverse complement strand
TCGCCGATGTCGTAAATCGTGCAGATGTTGGGATGATTCAGGGCTGACGCAGCGCGAGCCTCGCGCCCAAAACGTTCGCGAGCCTGCGCGTCTTTCTCGAGTTCTTCCGGAAGAAACTTGATCGCGACTCTGCGGCCGAGGCGCAAGTCCTCTGCTTCGTAGACGACACCCATGCCGCCGCCGCCCAGTTTGGACAGGACCCGGTAGTGCGAAACAGTTTGGCCGATCATAAGTGCTGAAGTGCTTCGGGGAAGAGGTGGTCATGTTAGGGCGTCAGAAGGCGCAAGTCAATCGGACAGCTTGACCGAGCGCTGCACGAGGGCGCGGGTGAATGGTAAGCTCGATGCCTCGCGCAATGTGGGCTTCTCTGCAAGTGGTATCGACAGGTTTCAGCCTGGCCGCAGTGGTGTGCTGGGGAGTGAGCGATTTCACGGGCGGATATGCCTCGAAACGATCGGACGCGTTCCTGGTCACCCTGCTCGCACACAGCAGCGGGTTCCTGCTTATGGGCGGCCTGGCAGTTGCAACTCATGCGCCGCTTCCCGATCGTAGTAGCCAACTCTGGGCCATGCTGGCCGGTGCCTTGGGAGGCACTGCCCTTGCCATCTTCTATCGCACACTCGCGGCCGGAAACATGGGGTTGATTGCGCCAGTCTCGGCCGTGCTGGCGGCGGGGATTCCCACCGGGTTTGCCATGATTACGGAAGGCGTTCCGGGGGCGATAACCACCACCGGATTTCTGCTGGCGGGCCTAGGCATCTGGCTGGTCTCACGACCAGAAGATGGGATGGGCAAACCCGAGGGTCTGTGGATGGCGGTGATCGCCGGATTCGGATTTGCCGGATTTTTTATCTTCATCCATCGAACGGGAGATACATCCGCGGTCTGGGCGGCTGCGCATTCGCGTGTTGGATCGTTGATTGTGGTTGGTCTCATTGTTCTGCTGCGGCCGGGCAAACACGAGGTGGAGTGGCGGGATGCGGCCCTCGGCCTTTTCGCCGGATGCCTCGATTCGACGGGTACGCTCTTCTTTATCCGCGCGGAACAGACAGGAAGATTGGATGCCGCCGTGGTAATCAGTTCGCTTTACCCGGCGATCACAGTGCTGATGGCCCGATTGTTTCTGCGAGAACACTTTACGCGCTGGAAAGCGGCCGGGATTGTGGCGGCACTTGTTGCCGTGCCCCTGATTGCGCTGCAATAAAGCCAAGGCGATCACAAGCAAGCGAAGGTTACAAAGGTTGTAACTGTCGACGTCCGGTACGAAATCCGTGGCGCCGTTCTACAAATGCTCTGCTAACATCCGCTCGTGCCCCTGGTTGAAATTCACGATCTCAGCAAAGTGTTCCCGCTGGGAGAATCCATCTTCGGCGGTGGCGCCAAGGGGGAAGTGCGCGCCGTCGACGGTGTGTCGCTGACTATCGAGAGCGGAGAGACCCTGGGACTGGTTGGGGAATCAGGATCAGGAAAGAGCACGTTGGGGCGATTGGTACTGCGACTGATCGAGCCGACCTCAGGCCAGATTTTTTTTGAGGGGAAAGATCTGACGTCAGCAGGTCGTCGTGAATTGCGCCGTCTGCGGCGAGATATGCAAATTATTTTCCAGGATCCATTCGGCTCGCTGGACCCTCGCATGCGGGTAGCCGACGTAATTGCCGAGCCCCTTATCATTCACGAACGAATGAGTGCCAAGATCCGGCGAGAGCGTGTTGGAGAGTTGCTGAAGGCGGTAGGCCTCGACCAATCCGCGGCTGGTCGATATCCGCACGAGTTCAGCGGGGGTCAACGGCAGAGGATTGGAATCGCACGTGCCTTGGCGCTGCGGCCGAAGTTCATCGTCGCCGACGAAGCGGTATCAGCTCTCGACGTAAGCGTCGGAGCGCAGATCGTAAACTTGTTGGCCCAGTTGCAGCGCGAGTTCGGACTGACTTATCTGTTCATATCGCATTCCATGCCGGTGGTGCGCTATCTGGCAACACGGATCGCGGTAATGTATCGCGGCAAGCTAGTGGAGATAGGAACCACCGACCAGGTCGTGATGCGCCCGGCTCACGCCTACACCCGCAGCCTCTTGCAGGCGACTCCGGAGCTCTCAGTCACCACTTGACGTGCTTGTTTCAATCAAAGCCGCGGACTAGAATCCGCCACGATAGTGTTTTGGAGGATTCCCCGCGTGCCCGCTGCTACTCCCTCAACGATTACCGAAGCGCCTGCTCTGCCCGAAAGCGCGCGACTGATCGATACGTTCGTTGCTCCGGCGAAGACTTTTGCCGACTTGCGGCGGAGTGCCGCGTGGTGGGGACCGTTCCTGGTGATGGCGGTCCTGGCGCTTTTGTTCGTCGTGGTTGTCGACCAGAAAATTGGCTTCCGTAAAGTCGTCGAGAATCAGATTCAGCTTTCACCGAAGGCCGCTGATCGCATCGAGAAACTACCAGCCCCCGACCGCGAACGCACCATGCAGCAGCAGACGACTGTCACGAAATTTATTTCCTACGGTTATCCGGCAGTGATCCTCGTGTGGAATGTGCTGATCGCTGCCATTCTGTTCGCGACATTCAAGTTTGGATTAAGTGCAGACCTTAGTTTCAAGCGTTCGTACGCGACCGTGATGTATGCCGGTCTTCCCCTGGTGATTAAGACCGTGCTTGCGGTGATCGCGGTCATGGCAGGGGTGAATACTGACTCCTTCACCTTCCAGAACCCGGTGGCCACGAATCCGGGATACTTCTTGAATGCGGCGGAAAATCATGTGCTCTATTCCCTCGGAACAGCGTTGGACATCTTCATGATTTGGACGCTGATAATCACTGCCATTGGTTTTTCGACTGGCACCAAAGTGAAGCGCGGCACTGCTCTTGCAGTCGTCTTTGGCTGGTACATTTTGTTTGTGCTGGGTAGCACAGCTATCGGTGCCGCTTTCGGGTAAGTTCAGAAGAAGAATTGGAGGTCTCATGAAACGTGCTTTGAGTACCTGCCTGATGTTGCTGTCTGCAGTCATGGTCTGGGCGCAACAACCGGCGAAGAACCCTGTCACCTCGGTGGTGCGCGAAATCATGCCGCGTCAGCAGAAAAACCTGATTGCAGCTGTGGATGAGATGCCGGCGAACAAATTCGAGTACAAGCCGACTCCGCAGCAGATGAGCTTCGCCCACCTGGTGGTGCATATCACCAACTCCAATAATTATCTTTGTGCCAAGATCGGAGAGGCGGCCGCCCCGAAGGCGCCAGAACTGAAGGAGAGTGACGGCAAGGACAAGCTCCTCGCCGCGTTGAAGAGTTCCTTCGACTTCTGTACGACCGCCCTGGAAAAAGTCGATGACTCCAAACTAGGAGATACGATTCAGGCCTATGGTGGCAGAGAAGCGCCGCGTGCATGGGCACTGATAGCCCTGACCAACGACTGGGCCGATCATTATGGCGCCGCCGCGATGTATTTACGATTGAATGGATTATTGCCGCCGACCGCGAAGAAAGAGTAGGCAGTTCGTTGGTACTAGTCGATCTGGACGAGTTCGCCTGCGGCTTCAGGAGCTGGCCGCTGTGGCCCGCGCCAGCTATCCAACACTGAGACCTGGTGCACGCACGAGACTGTGCAGTGGGGCGCACAACCCTTCTCGGTGCGGTATTCGCGTCGGATGTCGTCAACTGTGTACGTAAGCAGCGGAACCCCGGGATAGCCACGCTGCTGGGAACAGTAGTGCACCATGCCGTCTTCGCAAATATACAGGTAACGCGCGCCGGCGCGGCATCGCCATTCGTTAGGGCGCCCTTGAGCGATGTTGTCCTGAAAGTTGTTGATGCGGGTGAAGCTGCGCTTTTCCAGGTTCTTCATCGCGTGATAGACCTGGCGCTCTTCCTCATTCAGCGGCTGCAGTTGTCCTTCGCCGTCGTGGATGATACCAATGGTTGAACTGAATCCTAGCTCGATGGCACGTTTTCCGATCACCAACGCGTCATGAGGATTTTTCACTCCTCCGCCGACAACCGAATTGATGTTGACGTGGAAGTCGGCGTGTTCGGAGAGCAACTGCAGCTTCTTGTCGAGCACCTTAAGGCTCTTCTTCGAGACGTCGTCGGGGGTGACGTTATCAATCGAGATTTGTAACCACTCCAGCCCCGCTTTGTTCAGCTTCTGAATTCGATCGGCCGTGAGCAGGTAGCCATTTGTGATCATCCCCGCGACCATGTCGCGCAGGCGGATGCGCGCGATGATAGCGTCGAGCTCAGGATGAAGCAGTGGTTCACCACCGCTGATGGTAATGACCGAAGTTCCCAACTCGGCCAGTTTGTCGACACGCGCAAACATCAGATCGAGGGGAACCGGCTTGGAGAAATCGTCGAACTCGTTGCAGTACTTGCATGCCAAATTGCAGCGGCGAACCGGGATCAAGTGAGCGAGCAGGGGATGATCGGTCGACACCAGCGCGCGAAGTACTTCCTTAGCGCCCCGAAGATTGCGTTGCGCATTGGTGAAACGACGACGAAGCGTTGCAGTTCCAGCTGGCATGGTGCTCGATTGTGTGATTAAAACATAGAGAGCGTGCAAGTTCATCATTACAAACAGTATTTGGAAACAATCAGGGGCCGAATGGTAACTGGAGGAAGTTCGGGCAAAGCAGCTCTCGCGCCTCTCACACCGGTGTTGCTGTGAGCTGGTGCCCCGCCGCTTGCAACGCAGACAGCGCAGTCGGCCATGACTCCTCTTTGATCAGGACGTAGTCGGTGTCGAAAGTGGAAACGGCAAAGATGGGAATCTGGTTCGCCGAAAGAGGCAAGAGGAAGGACGCAAGCACTCCCGTCATCGAGAACGGGAATGGTCCGATCAGCTTGAGGCACATCCATCCTAACTCGGCCTTGGTTTCAGCAGGAACGCTTTCAGCCGGGCATACGATTGAGAGTTCGTCCGGCGTGCGGACGATTGCCAAAAGAGTGGACGCGCGAGGCGCCCAGTCGGGAACGCTTGCAGCAGGATCGAGGCGGCAAACTGCGAAGCGTCCAGAGAGTTCCTGGAAGCGAAGGCGATGATGAGGTTCTTGCGACTGGCTGGTATTTGCGGCGTCCACAGATCTCCGTTCGCTGAAGCAAGGCGCCCATCTGGCTAATGTTTCGCCGCTTCCTCTTCAACCTGCTCCAGCATTCTATCCAGATCTTTTCGCGAGAAGAGTTTACCTCCCAAGATCACGGCGGAGATCTTTCGCGTATTGTGAATGTCGACGAGCGGATTTGCGTCGAGCAATACCAGATCCGCGATCATGCCTTTCTGGGCCGCGCCAGAGTCGCTTTTGCCCAGAAAAAGCGCCGCATTATATGTTGCGGTGCGAAGCGCCTGCGCAGGAGTCAATCCCGATTGAACCAGCAAAGCGAGCTCGTCATGCAAGCTGAAGCCGGGAACCACGTAAGGATCAGGACTATCGGTGCCGGCGAGTATCGGCACTCCGGCCTCGTTCAAGGCGTGGGTCAATTCGCCGTAATGAACTACGGTCTTCTCCAAATCAGCGAACACATCGGGGGCCGTGGACTGCCGGATGTGATCGGGATTCCAATCTTCGCTCTTCCGTACCGACGCAGGAACGTACTTCAAACGCGGATTGGAAAGCGAAGCTGAAGTCAGCTGTGGCTGGGCGTTCCACCAGGACAATGTAGGAGCTTGCCAGGTGTTGTTCTTCTTCAACTCGGCAAATAACGCCCGCGCCTTCGCTGGGTCGTAAGTGTCGAAGCTGCGCATTCCAGCCGCGTGATAGGCCTTATTGTCACGTTTAATGACTGCCTCCACCCTCTGCTTGCGCAACTCGCCTTCCTCGCGAGAGCAAGCGATGCTTAATCCGGAAAGGTGCTCGATGCTGCGTTGCCCGGCAGCAGAGGCTTCCGAGGCGCTGATCGATTCGGGAACGTGGCCGGCGAAGGTGAGCTTCTGTTTTCTGGATTCTTCTGCAATCGCGAAATAAGTCTCACGCGAGAGTTCAGACAAAACTTTTATGAAATCCACATGCTCATCGGCGAGTTTATCGACTGCCTTGCGACCGTCCTGGGGAGTGTTAGCGGTGATGCTGTATTCGTAGGGCTTACCACCATTCAGGAACGGGCCCGAGATGAACATGTGCGGGCCGAGCAATTCTCCGCGCTCAATACTCTCTTTGCGCTGTTTCAACATTTGCAAGTTGCCGCCCATGTCGCGGATTCCCGTAATTCCATTGGCGATGTAAAGGGGAAGAATGATTTTCGCGTCCCACGGCGCCGCGGGGCCGCCCGCGCTGTGGGCATGCATGTCCCACAAACCGGGAATCAAGTACTTGCCCGAACCATTCACAACCTGGGTTTTGTGAGAAGACGCGATCATT
>JBLNFC010000525.1:0-3641 GCA_050263355.1 Acidobacteriota bacterium | reverse complement strand
CTCCGTTCCCGCCAAGTTACTCGTGTTTCACTTGTAAGAAACCAGTTTTTAATTTCTGTTCTGAAAACAGAACAAAGCTCTGAAGGTTACATGTCCGTAGTAACTGCGTTACCAAAGTTCCCGTCCACAGGCAGGAAAGCGTTGGCTTCCATTCCCCCAAACTGATATTCATTATCAGGGACTTAGTGTCTTACGGGGAGAGTTTGTCTACTCGGGCAGAAACTTGGGGCGAGATGACGGTGCGAGCCAGAACCTTCATCTGCGTCGTGGACCTGGCGGGAGCGTGCGTTCTTCTCTGGGGCGCATTGCATTGGTCCAGCCATCAACCTCTAAGGTTTTTGGCGTACGTCGCGGTCGCTCTGTTAGTTTCGCGCCTCAAGGTTCGCCTCCCCGGGATTACCGGCACCATGTCGGTGAATTTCATATTCATCCTGCTGGGCATGGTGGAGTTGAGCCTTCCTGAAACCCTGGTTCTCGGGTGTTCGGCAGTCGTGGTCCAGTGCTTCTTCCCCGACCGTCCTAAACCGGTTCAGGTCATTTTTAACCTGTGCGCCTCAGCTTGGGCTATCGCGGCAGCCTATCAGGTGTACTACATCTCCACCTCGCACGGACAAGTCAAGAATCCCTCTCTGCAGTTGCTGGCTGCGGCTTCCATGTATTTCCTGGCCAACACAGTACCCGTAGCTACTGTCATCGCGCTAACCGAGCACAAGTCGCTGCGCAGTATCTTCACCGACTATTATTTTTGGTCGTTTCCCCATTATCTTCTCGGAGCCGGTGTAGCCGGCCTGATCGGCTTCTTCAACCGCTTCGTCGAATGGCAGAGTTCGCTGCTTGTTCTTCCTGCAATTTTCCTGATCTACCGTTCATATCGGCTGTATTTGAGCAAGTTGGAGAATGAAAAACGGCACGTTGAGGAGATGGCCAACCTCCACCTGCGTACCATCGAAGCCTTAGCCCTGGCCATCGAAGCCAAGGACCACACCACGCACGATCACCTGCAGCGCGTGCGCGTCTACGCCACAGAAGTGGCCAAGAAACTGAAGGTCAGCGAAGCGGAAACCGAAGCCCTCCAGGCCGCCGCCTTACTGCACGACATCGGAAAGCTCGCCGTACCAGAGCACATCATCTCCAAACCCGGACGACTGAGTCCCGAAGAGTTTGAGAAGATGAAGATTCACCCCGTGGTCGGCGCTGAAATCCTGGAGCGCGTACGCTTCCCTTATCCGGTTGTTCCCATCGTACGGGCCCATCACGAGAAATGGGATGGAAGCGGATACCCGCTCGGACTCAAAGGCGAGGAAATTCCCATCGGCGCCCGCATCCTTTCCGCTGTGGATTTTCTCGATGCCCTTGCCTCCGACCGCCAGTATCGCCGTGCTATCCCCTTGCAGGAAGTCATGAACCGGTTGAACCAGGAGTCCGGCAAATCCTTCGATCCCAAAGTCGTCGCCGTTCTGCAGAAGCACTACACGGCCATGGAATCGCTGGTGAAACGGCAAGCCGGGCAAATCGAGTGGTCTAAGCTCTCTACCGACCTGAAGGTGGAGCGTGGTCTTCAACCCGCCGCAGGTTTCGCCAGTGAAGAAAAGTCTCATTCTCACGAAGCAACGTTCCTGGCTTCCATCGCTGCCGCGCGCCAGGAAGCGCAAGCTCTGTTCGAACTTAGCCAAGACTTAGGAGCATCGCTCAGTCTAGGTGAAACTCTCTCCGTCTTTTCGGTGAAGCTGAAACGGTTGGTGCCTTACGATTCCATCGCCATCTTTATCCGTCGCGATGACCAGTTGATCCCTGAACATGTGAGCGGCGACAACTTTCGTCTTTTTGCGTCGCTGCGGATCCCCCTTGGCGAGGGCGTTTCCGGCTGGGTGGCCAATAACCGCAAGCCCATGGTCAATGGAAATCCCGCCGTAGAGCCGGGCTATACGACTGAAGGCGGAAAGTACAGCACCCTGCGCTCTGCCCTATCCGTGCCTCTGGAAGGTTTGGACGGAGTCGTAGGTGTTCTTTCTCTGTATCAATTGGAAAAGGACGCATTCACCGCTGACCACGTCCGCATTCTATTGGCTGTCAGTTCGAAGATGGCGCTCTCGATCGAGAATGCTCTCAAATACCAGCAGGCCGAAAGCTCTGCCACGACGGATTACTTGACCGGACTCCCCAATGCGCGCTCCCTGTTTCTCCAACTCGATCGGGAACTGGCTCGCTGCAAGCGCACCAACTTGTCGCTCACGCTCATGGTTTGCGACATGGACGGCTTCAAGCAAATCAACGATCGTTTCGGACACCTCGAAGGCAATCGCGTCCTGAAACTCTTCGCGCAACGTTTGAAGGAGAGCTGCCGCGAATACGATTATGTTGCTCGCATGGGCGGTGATGAGTTCGTCGTAGTGGCGCCCGGATTGACCGGAGATGCGTGTCGGGCGAAGACCCACGTCCTGCGGGAAATGGCTAGAACCGCGGGTAAGGAAGTTTGTCGCGAAGACATCTTGTCGCTTAGCATCGGCCAGGCCGTTTACCCGGACGATGGCATGGACGCCGAACAGCTGCTGGCCGAAGCCGATCGGCGCATGTACATGGAAAAGCAGCAGCAGCCCAGCCGCAAGAACCGCCGTGGGCAGCCACGCACGGTCTGCCGCCTCACCGTCACCTTCCAGCCCGAGGGCAGCACGGTGCCCATCCTCGGCAACCTGTCCAACATCAGCCTCAGCGGATGCTATATCGAAACCGCCGCCTTATTGCAGACAGGACAGCGCGTTCACGTGTTCTATTCCACCGATGACGACACCCTCGAAAATGTCGGAACGGTTGCGCGAAGTAATCCGGGCTCCGGAGTCGGCATCGAATTTGCCCAATCCGAAGACCGCGCCAAAGTCATGCGCATTATGGCGCATGTTGAAAGTGCCACCAAGTTCTATGATCGCGAACTTGGCTACATTGCCCGCATGGTGACCTACTAGGCTCGTCTTCTACCGCGGCGCTATTTTCCCTCTCAGGACGGTGATCGATGCTTGTGGAAGCGTGTACACGCTTCCCTGGCCTCCCGCAACATTCGACCTGGCAACTGGCCCGTCCGGATCCGCGTGTCCTCCCTTTTCGTCCGGATGCCATTGATACTGCTCGCTGCCAAAAGTAATTCGCGCCACCTGCGCAGCGAAGTAGCTCGGGCTCCTGCCATCATTGAATTCGACTTTTATTTTGTGTGCATTCAATTGGTCGCGGTTGACCACCATCAGCGACCATTGCCCATCCGGACGAAGCACCGCATAGGCCGTCACTAACACATGCTCGGCGGAATCTTTCACATCACTGCTGGCGGCGTAGAGTTTGTGCTCTGCATTGCCAGGCTGTACCCATTCCAGGTTGATCAGTTGGCTGGCGAAGTATTGTGAAAGCGGCTGTTGAATCTGAAGGTCCTTAGTGGCTGAGAACATGCCGAATGTGCCACTCGAACCGTTGCAACCGCGGCCTAAGCCCAGCGGCACATAGTGGAAGTAATAGATCGCGTCGCCCCCCGCGGTCAGAAAAGAGCCGACGTAGTCGCCCAGCCAAAGCGCACCGAAAATATCTACGAAGGCTTCGCTGTCCACCCACGACAGATTCGATTCGGTGATAAAGAGCGGAACCTCCTTGGGAACTCC
>JBLNFC010000524.1:0-11161 GCA_050263355.1 Acidobacteriota bacterium | reverse complement strand
CGGCAGGCGGATTCTTTACCTGGGGCGCCGTGTTTCCTGCCGGGATGTTGCTGGACCGCTTTGCGCCGTCCCTGCACGTGCCCGCGGAATTGTGGAATACGCCGAAACTATTTGCTGCCTTTGGCATGATCCTCATCATTGTGGAGGATAAAACCGACTCCATCGAGCGCATGCAGCAGGAAGAGAGTTCACTGAACCGCCAGTTGGAGCGCTATGCGACCATCACCTCGCAATTATTGAGTGGAACCAAGGTGGACTCGCTGTGCGGTGAGATCACGCGCGCCATCACCGAGGTCAGCAATTTCAGAATCGCGGTAATCGAACTGGACAATGGCGGCAATGGATTACGTGTTGCAGGGTCTAGCGGGCTTGGCGAGGCCGCGTCCGCCGAATTAGATCAGAAGGTCAAGCATTGGACGACAGAACATATCAAGGACTTCTGTAAGCGGGCACGGCGTGTGGGTCAGAACTCATATTTGATGAGCGCCTGCGATGCCGCTAAATACGACCCGGTTAAGAGCGCGCAAGTCTACGAACCCAACGAGCAATGGAATTCGGGCGACGAGATGATGATTCCGCTGTGCTCGGCGAGAGGCGGGTACCTGGGGTGCCTGGCTCTCGACGATCCACGCGACCCGGACGCGGTGAACCCGCGCGAGTTGTCGCGGATCGAATCCCTTGCAGCTGACCTGGCTGTGGCGCTGGAGGTGAAGTCGTTGCAGAATCAACTGGTGCGCTCGGAAAAACTAGCTGCTTTGGGTCAGTTGGTGGCGGGAGTAGCGCATGAACTGAATAATCCCCTGACGGCGGTTCTCGGCTACGGCGAACTGATGAGTGCGGAAGTGCCAAGCGGGCCCATCCACGACCGCCTGCAGCGATTAGTCAATGAGGGACGCCGCATGAAACGAATTGTGGAGAACCTGCTGCGATTCTCGCGGCAGAGTCCGGCGGACAGGCGCCCGGTCCGCTTGGAGCCCTTGGTGAACGATGTGCTGGCATTGCGCGAGTACCACGTTCGCATGCGCAATGTGAAGATTCACGTGGATATCCAGCCTAGTCTGCCGCCTGTCGCGGTAGATGAAGATCAGTTCAAGCAGATCCTGCTGAACCTGGTAAACAATGCCATCGACGCGGTAGAGGGCGCAGCTACGGAGAAGCGCATTTCGCTAAAAGCGTCGGCGAGGGCCAGTCGAGCCATCCTCGAGGTCGAGGATAATGGGCCGGGTTTCAGAGATGTAAACCGAGCTTTTGATCCCTTCTACACAACTAAGCCGGTGGGCAAGGGAACTGGCTTGGGCTTAAGTATCTGTTATGGAATTGTGAAGGAACACGATGGAGAGATCAGGTTAGAAAACGTGCACCCACAAGGCGCTCGCGTTACGGTAGAGTTGCCCCTGGACAGCGGTAGTCGCATGAATCGATCAAATCTGACGCCGGTTGGACTCGATCTACACGCTGGGGGATTGCGGGCGGACTAACGGCGGCAATCCTTCTAACTATCTCGCGACTGTTTTTCCCAATCCGTCAGAAATCTTCGATGCTCCCGCTCGACGCGCCACTCTCCTGAAACATCGCGGTAAATGAAATCAGTCTTCGCCGCGATGCGGTCCAGAATGGGCGGTCCGATGGCGAGCTTGCCGGCACGGATCAGACGTTTGAGTTCACCTTGCTCCTGAACATCCAGCCCATTGATCTGTGCGTAGACGGCAGGCTCCTTTTCCATAACAGTTGCTGCTTCCACAAACTTCCAAGCGAAAACGGTTGCACATCCAACTGCGTACAAAACTACCAGCAGGATGACATCATGTTTCCACGAAGTATGATCAACAAAAAGCCGCTTCAAGGGCCAAAGAACGATGGGAGCAGTAGCGAAGGTCAGGGTTATGGGATGGGAGATAAAGCTGCGCGACAGGTCCAGAGCAACGCGTAGTCGTTTTAACATGCGCAGCCGCCATTCCTCTCAGAAGCCGATCACAAACAAGCGACAGCTACATAAAAATGGCTCACACGCCCACCCATCGGCGTCTGAATCTCCTCAGCTCGGTACCGGTACGGGAATGCCTGCAACGTGGCAGTAGCGATTGTTGGCGACCGCACGTTGATATTGGAAGGGGCAGGTACTACTTGAGGAAGCGAATGACCACTGAATATCCTGCGAGCCCAACCAGGAACAGCGCCAATAGCAGCACGCACACGGCATCTAGCCTTACTTGCCGTTTACCCATTAGTTCGTGACCCTCAGCACAGCTCATAGAAGTTGATCGGGCGATCAATGAAGAGTTCAAGGGGAAGCGCAACGGACGAACTCAGCTCGCCAGCACAAAGAACATAAATCTGGGTTCAACAATGCTGGAATAGCTCGGGCGTGTACTAATGTGGCACAAAGGTGGTGCGTGCCCAATTAACTCGGCGCTGGTGCCGACTTACCCTGTACCGCCGTAACTTTGGTGAAATGGGATATCAGAATATCTTTACGGTTCCGAGGCGGCAGGGAGCAGAACAGAAGCAGCGATGGGAAACGGCAGAGATCGGCGGCGCTGGGTTCGACATAGATTCTATGCGCCCGTTCGCATCTCGTTCGAAGATAGGAACCAGTCATCTATCATCGAAGGGCGTTGTTTGAAATTGAGCGAAGGTGGCATGTCGTTGTTTGCGGCGGCGAATGTGGCCGTCGGAACGAGAGTGAAGGTTGACTTTTTAACCTCGGCTTCTGAGCACCATATAAGCGTAATGGGGACCATACGCAATCGAATGGTGTACTTATACGGCGTGGAGTATTGAGTTAGAAAGATCGCTGGGGCCAAAGCCCCATAATCCCGCTCAGCTTAGGTGGCGCTGAAGCGGCGCTGTTCCAGAAGTTCTAACCCAGGATCTTTGCTTCCGGCTTGTCCTTGACGAATTCAACAGCAGCCTTAAGGAATCCCAGAATAACTGGATGCGGTTTTTTTGCCGTCGACGAGAGTTGAGGCTGGAACAAGGTGGCGACGAAGAAGCGGTGAGTTGGGGATTCGAGTGCGCGCGGTTCGCCATTCGCGCTGCGGGCAACGATGGGAAGGCCCGCTTCCATGGAGCAATATTCGTATTCTGGATTGATCTCGTAATTGCAGAAGAACTCTTCCTCCACGATCTCCGCCTGGTAAAGCGACTGCAAAACTGATCCGGGGCGAAGCTTGATTTCGCCCTGACGGCCACTCAGTTTTGGCGCATTCGCAGCTCGATTCGGTACGGCACAGGAGACGGGATAGATAACGATGTTTTTTGACGCCGAGTTATTCTCGGCGGTGTCAGCGTCAGCTAATCCAATGACATTGCGAGCCACTTCGATGAGCGTGTACTGGCAACCTCCGCACGTACCCAGAAACGGCCAATCTTGCTCACGCGCGAATTGAATCCCGCGGAGCATTCCCGTCATGCTTTGGTAGGGGCTGCCGGAAGAAGCCCACAGGGCGTCGAACGGTGCGAGGACCTCGTCGGAGCTGGGCTTTTCGAGAGACGGAGTAGGAATCCACTCCGACGCAACCTTGGTTCCGAGTTTGGTGGAAGCGTGCTGCAGGGAATCGTTGATGGCATGGTGCGAGCGAAATTCGGGATTGAAGTCACCCAGAATTCCTATACGCAGGGCCTTAATCATTGCGAATCCATTTTAATAGGTAATTGGGTTAGGGGAGATTAGGTTTCAGGTTCGGAGAGGGTGTGATGTAGTGCGCAGGACTTGCTTAAGTGCATAGTGATTCGGGACTCAGGCGCACAGGATGACAAACGAAGGAATAAGAGGAAATTCCTCTTCGCTTCGCTTGTCGGAATGACAATGGGTGAGGGCATGGCTTCGAGTCAGGGCAGGGGCTAATGCCCATCGTTTATTTGCGATGGGTCGCGGCCCTGAAGGGCCGCTCTTCCACTGAAGGAAGGCCGCGCGGACAGGAATGTCCGCGCCATAAGGAGACCAACCGCGTGCAGCGCGACGCTTAATTGCGGGTCTTGCGCACGTCGCCGGCGATCACGCCGTCCTTGATGTTGATTACGCGGTGGGCGTAGTCGGCGATGTCGTGCTCGTGAGTGACGAGCACGATGGTGTTCCCACCGGCATGCAGGCGGTCAAACAAAGCCATGATCTCGTTGCCGGTCTGCGAGTCGAGGTTACCGGTCGGCTCGTCGGCGAGGATGATTGACGGCCGACAGACCAGAGCACGAGCAATCGCAACGCGCTGACGTTGTCCACCAGAAAGTTCGTTGGGCTTGTGCATCATGCGCGATTCCATGCCTACCGATGCCAGAGATTCTTTGGCGCGCTCGATGCGTTCGTCCGAGGGAACGCCCGCATAAATGAGCGGTAGCTCAACGTTGTGCAGGGAAGTAGCGCGAGCGAGGAGATTAAAGGTCTGGAACACAAAGCCGATTTCTTTGTTGCGAATGCGGGCCAGTTCGTCGTCATCTAACTCGCTAACGAGCTGGCTGTTCAGCCAGTACTGTCCCTTGCTTGGAGTATCAAGGCAGCCGATCAGGTTCATCAGAGTCGACTTACCGGAACCGGAGGGGCCCATGATAGCGACATACTCGTTGCGCTCGATGCGGAGGTTGACTCCGCGCAGCGCATGCACCTGCTGCTCCGAGCCCATGTCGTAGGTCTTCCAGAGGTCCTCGGTCGCGATCATGCACGATTCCGGAGGAGCCGACACTATGGGTTCAGCGATGTTGAGAACTTCGGCGGTTGCCATCCTCTTCTCCTTCTCGTCCGGCGACACCAGGCGCTCCGATCCGCGGACCCGTCGATTGGACGGGCCACCCCCGTTAAGGTTATGAAGTTTCGTCTTCTTTCTTCGGGGCCGAATTATCTATTTTGACGCTGGCGCCGGGCTTCATCGTACGCAAAACTTTATAGCTCCCAGTAACGATTTCATCACCGGGCTGTAAACCATTAAGAACCTCGATGTCGGTGGTTCCGGCGATACCGGTGTCGACAGGGACAAATTCCGCTTTGCCCTTGCGGATGACGAACACACCCTGGACGTCCTCTTTGTCCTTTGAATTGTTCGATGCAGTCCCCTGAGGGGCCGCGGCCTGAACGGCGTTTTTGTCGGCGGTTTTAGCTTCTTCCAAGTCGGCCTTGCGGCGGATCGTCAGAGCCTGAATAGGAATGCTCACGACCTGAGGGCGCGTTGCCGTGGTGATCTTTGCGGTAGTTGAGAGGCCGGGACGCAGATTCTCGGGAGGATCCTGCAGGGTCACGACAACTTTGAAATCCTTGGCTTCCTGGCTGGACGCGGTCTGCTGGGTCGTGGCGACGCCCGTCGAACGCACTATGGCGTTATCGCCAATCTCGGTTACCACAGCTTTAAAGCTCTTTTTCGGAATAGCGTCGATCGTAACATCCGCCGGCTGGCCGAGCTTCACGTTAACGATGTCGGTTTCATCGACACGGACTTCGGCGGTGATCACGGACAGGTCGGCAATCGTCATCAGGGTGCTGCCCGGTGAGTTCTGGATGCCGATGACCACCGTCTCTCCTTCCCGTACCGGCAGGTTGGTGACCACACCGTCAAAAGGGGCGGCATAGGTCGTCTTCTGTAGTACGTCAGAGGCGCGCGTAAGGTTCGCACGATTTTGGTGGATATGGCGTTCGGCCGAATCCAACTGGGCTTTGGCCTGCGCCACCCGAGCCTCTGCCTGTGCCAAACCGGCGTCCGCCACCTGCCAGGCATTTTTCCGCGTGTCGTATTCAGCTTTGGCGATCAGGGCTTCCTTGAAGAGGCCCTCAGCGCGATCCCAGTCAAGTTTGGTTCGTTCAGCGTCAGCTTTAGCGCGGGTGAGGTCGGCAAGGGCAGTTTTATAGGCGGCTGCCGCAGCTACCGTGTCGGTTTGGGCAACCTCAACCGAGGCGCGCATGGCTGTAACGTCAGCTGACGATTGGACATTCTCAAGCTGAGCCAAAAGCTGCCCCTTCTTAACGCGTTGCCCTTCCTTAACATAAAGGCGCGTAATCTTGCCGAAGGCGTTCGCCCCAACATTGACATAGGTTTTGGGCTTGATTTCGCCTGAGGCGGTGACCACGGATGTGAGATCCTGCCGTTGAGCTTTCCCCGTTTGTACCTTGACTACATTCCGGCCGCTGAAATAAACCGTAGCGGAGATAATGCCGGCCACGAGAAGCAGGGCGGCAACTCCAATAACGACTTTTACCCACGTTTTCATTGCTTCCCTATCACTCCACCAGCAGCGATCCTGGAGCCCGAAGGCCGGTTTTCCGAATCCGCTCCGTACGCCTTGGCCGGAGTCGCGTCACAACGCGGGACTCCCGGGCCGCCGGGGTGACCGGGGTGCACGTCAACAGATACGGCGCAGAATGTGGAAAGTTCCCACGGTTCTGCGCTTCGAAACAGGGTGGTTAATGCCCAGGCCGAAGCAAGTAGCGGAGTACCCAACATTATAGCGTGAGCCCGTCCGTTGTGGCGGAACCCGTAGTGGAACAGCCTCACAAAACAATACTGGTAATAACTTCACAGGGAGGGAGTTAGCACCCTTATCGGCAGGGCAACCCGGTTATCTAAAAGTTGCCTTCACGCATCCAACGACATACAATGGTCTAACCGAAAGTCCGTTAGGAGTGCCTCCTTCATGTTCCGGGTAGGTTTGAATCGCTTTTTCGTCATTCTTCTTTTCGCTTCGCTCTGCCCTTTTGTGCGGGCACAAACGCAGGACTCGCAAACCACACCCGCAACCGGTGCCGCAGTACAGGGCGAGCAACAGGAATCGGATCCCCTCAAACGTCCTCTGACCGACAAACAAAAAAAGGCCAACGCCAAAGCTCTGAAGCAGGAGTTGGGGAAAACGTATAAGAAATGGCTGGATGAGGACGTTCGCTGGATTATCACGGACGAAGAGCGATCAGCCTTTAAGCAGCTTTCAAACGACGAAGAACGTGATCAGTTTATTGAGGCATTCTGGGCGCGCCGCGATCCTACCCCGGACACTCCTGAAAACGAATTCAAAGAAGAGCATTATCGGCGTATTGCGTACGCGAACGAGCATTTCGCAGCAGGCATCCCGGGCTGGAAGACGGACCGCGGACGGATCTATGTGATGTATGGACCCGCGGACGAGATCGAATCGCACCCTTCAGGGGGGACCTACGACCGCCCCATGGAAGAGGGGGGTGGCTCAACTTCTACTTACCCGTTTGAGCAGTGGAGATACCGCTACCTCGAAGATGTAGGCCAGGAAGTCATCATTGAATTCGTCGACACCTGCATGTGCGGCGACTATCACATGACAATGGACCGATCGGAAAAGGACGCGCTGCTGTATACGCCGGGCGCAGGTCTGACCCTCTACGAGCAGATGGGCATGGCGAGCAAGACGAGCCGCTTCAATGGGGGGATGGAAAGGCTCGGAACCGGACCGCTGAGTTCCAGCCAGGCTTCCAAGCAGTTTGACCGTCTGGAACAGTTTGCCAAGCTGAACAAGCCGCCGGCAGTGAAGTTCAAAGATCTGGAAGAAGTCGTCAGCCACAAGATAAATGTGAACCTGATGCCCTTCGACGTACTCACGGATTTCGTGAAGGTCACGGGTGACACCGTGTTAGTGCCGATCACGGTTCAGATAAAAAACAAGGACATCACCTTCATCAACAAGGATGGCGTATCTCGGGGCACGGTGAACATATTCGGCCGCTTAACGACCATCAGCGGACGCGTAGCGCAAACTTTCGAAGACACGGTGCAGGTAGATGTACCGCCCGAGTTGCTGCCCAAGACGACCGAGAACGCGTCGGTTTATCCCAAGGCGGTGCCCTTACGTCCTGGGCGTTACATGCTTGAGGTCGTAGTCAAGGACGTCAACGGAGATCGTGTGGGCACGTGGCGCCGCGGCATGCAGGTGCCCGAGTTTACGGACGACAAGCTGTCGACGTCGTCATTGATTCTTGCCGACAAGATGTATCCCGTGGCCTCCAAGAACGTGGGCACGGGCAACTTCGTGATTGGCGACACATTCGTTCGGCCGCGTGTTCCTGGCGCCGATGGCAAACCGGTGAGCTTCAAGCGTGACCAAAAGTTAAACCTGTGGCTCCAGGTTTATAACCTGGAAATGGATGAGAAAACCCATAAGCCGTCTGCGACTGTGGAATACAATGTGTTCAATACGACCACCAATAAGCCGGTGATCCACACCGTGGAATCGACCGAGCAGATGGGAAACATTGGTGACCAGGTGACGCTGAAGAAAACGCTCTCCGCTGCCAACCTGCAGCCGGGCGTTTACAAGCTTCAGATTAAGGTGAATGACAACATCTCTAAGCAGGTGGTGGATCCTTCGACGACGTTTTCTGTCGAATAGCGTTGCAAGGTCTTCAGGCAAGGTGGTGGGCGATGCTCCATAAGCTCGGTTGTTTGGTGCTGACGTTAGGGCTCGTGCTCCCGACCGCAGCTTCCGTAAAACCGGGATCGATCTCGGGATATGTCCGGAACTCCGCGGGCGTGCCACAGATGGGAGCTGTCGTTGAGGTGCTTGGCGCGGCCTCGAGCGGGTTGCGAGTCTTCACCGACGATAAGGGTCACTACACGGCTGCAGGTCTCTTGCCCGGCTTCTACACTCTTAAGGTTTCGGCTCCTGCGTTCCTTCCGACGTTGCGGGAACGGGTGGGACTGCGGCCTGGTTCAACCATCTTAATAAATGTCACTCTCAATACCATCTTCGAATCCTTCCAGCTGTCACCGATCCAGGGCGTTGCCTTGGATGACGATTGGAAGTGGACGCTGCGCTCCATGTCGAATCGGCCGGTGTTGCGGCTGGTCGACGACTCGCCCGTAATCGTTTCAAGGGACGGCGGCGACGACCACGCACTAAAAGGAAGCGTCTCGTTCGTGGCCGGAGGCGCATCCGAGAGTTATGGATCTTCCGATCTGACTACCGGCTTCTCGCTTGAGCACTCGCTCTTTACGCAGGGCACGCTTGCGTTTAATGGAAATGTCGGTTACGGCGCGGGCGAGCCTGCGACCGCGATTCGAGCCTCCTACTCCCACAATCTCCCCGATGGATCGCATCCTGAAGTGGCGTTTACGATGCGGCGCTTTGCATCGCCTGATCCGAACCTGCACAGTCTGCAGGCGCTGACATTATCGGCATCGGACGGGATCACGCTGGGGAACTTCCTCGACCTGAATTTTGGGAGCGAACTGCAAAGCATTCAGTTCATGGGAAAGGTGAATGCGTTCCGGCCTTATGGTTCTGCCGATCTTCACCTGTCGCCCAACACGATCGTTGAATACCGATATGCGACCAAGGTCCCCAACACACGCCTGGCAAAAGGCTTCGATTCGGCGCCCATGGATCTGAGCGAGACGGACCCACGCATCAGCCTGTTGGCGTTTGCGCCCGGGATCGAGAGCGCTCATCACAATGAAATTTCATTGTCGCGGCGGCTGGGTGATACCAGCCTGCAAGTGGCAGTCTTTTCCGACCGCATCGCTAATACAGCATTGATGGGCGTCGGGGATGTCTCCTCCGATGGTGGCGAGGTGCTCCCGGACATCTTTTCCGGAACGTTCACCTATCGCGGCAGCAATTTGTCTACGCGAGGCATGCGCGCGGTTCTGGAGCGCAAGGTTAATTCTGATCTCCGCGCTACCTTGGATTACAGCTACGGCGGTGTACTCGATCTTGCGGGTCCGGATCGGCAGTTGGAAAGCGCTCGCGGTTCGCTGCGAACCGTTTCGCGTCATGCTCTCACCGGAAAGATGGGGGGCACGCTTCCCAAAGCCAAAACAAAGTGGATTGCCTCCTATAAATGGACCAGCGGTCAGGCGCTCACGGCTGTCGACATGTTCAACGTGTCGGCAGGACAGGCGGATCCTTATCTGAATGTCTTCATTCGGCAACCAATTCCGTCAATCGGCTTCCTGCCGGGCCACATGGAGGCCCTGCTGGAAATCCGAAACCTCATCGCACAAGGCTATGTGCCGGTGGTCGGCCGCGACGGCCAGACCCTGTACCTGGTGCAGTCCGCAAGATCGGTGCGCGGCGGCGTGGCGTTTACGTTCTAAGCCAGGGTCTCGGCTTAAGGCTTGCAAACCTCTCTCCTGTTAGGCTTTCAATCAAGATGGATCATGAAGGCATTTGCTCGAATGTCTTAATGGCGTGCGATGTTCCACACCAATCGAAATATACCCATTAGCGCTATAATTCCCGAATTCAAAACAGGCTGTCCTGTTTAGGTTACGGACGATTGCCGCAACCACGTTTGTGCGCTTCGGGGACAAAGGAGACGAGTCATGAGAGTTCGCATGGTTCTAGCGTTCGTCGTGCTGATGGCTGGCGTTTTGTCTGCGCAGACGTTCCGGGGAACGATCCTAGGAACGGTGACGGACCCGTCGGGGGCGCTGGTATCTGGAGCCAAGGTCTCGGTGAAGAATGTGGCGACGGGCCTGGAGAGATCAACGCAAACCAGCGCTGATGGAAGCTACAGCATTCCCGAACTGCCGATCGGGACTTACACGGTGACGATTACGCAGGCGGGTTTCCAGACGTCGTCTACGACTGGCGTGGTGGTGGATGTGGCGACTGAGCGCCGCGTCGATGCTGCCATGAAAACGGGTAAGACAAGCGAAACGGTGGAGGTTTCGGGCGAGCTGTTGCCGCAAGTTGAAACCACGTCAGCCGAACTCGGAGGAACACTCACTGAGCAGGCGATCCAGAATGTGCCGGTGAATGGGCGCGATTACACCAAGCTCATCTACTTGAATCCCGGGGTTGCCGGTTCACCTGACCAGATCTCGGATTCGCCAGGGTCCTTCGGAACATTCTCGATGAACGGATCGCGCGGCCGGTCCAACAACTTCCTGCTCGACGGCACCGACATGAACGATGGATACCGCAACGATCCCGCGATCAATGAAGCTGGGGTATTCGGCGATCCAGCAACGATTCTGCCGATTGATGCCGTCGCTGAACTGCGCGTCCTATCGAATTATGAACCGGAGTATGGGCGCAACAGTGGCGCCGTAGTGAACATCGTTACGAAGAGCGGGACCAACAACCTGCACGGTTCATTGCTGGAATACTGGCGCAGCGGACAGTTGGGCGCGCGAAACTTTTTCAACATCGATGGAACTCCGAAGAATTCATTTTTGAACAATCAATTCGGCGGGGCGCTGGGCGGTCCCATTGT
>JBLNFC010000523.1:0-5703 GCA_050263355.1 Acidobacteriota bacterium | reverse complement strand
ATAGGGCCGTTCAGGTAAAAAACGACTGCTACCGATGCCAGCCCTGTAATGCCTAATCCGCAGAGAAACAGCATTGATATGCTCACACGCTCCTCCTGTCTGAACATTCTGTAAGCGCAGAATCCATTTGGCAAAAAAAATTTAATCCTTTAACGACCGCAACAGTTTGCGAATTCTTCCCTTCATCCTCAACAATCCCCGCAGTGCCCCGGGCGAGAGTTGCCGCACTTCCTCGTAGGCCACCGTCGCCGTTTCGAAGAATTCTGTCAGGTCCTCCACCCGCTGCTGCGTATATTCGTCAGAGCCCTCGTGCTCCAGTTCAGCCCGGCAATTCCGCAGCAACTGAATGGTCGGGTCGAGTTCGCGACGTTTTCTCTGCTCTACGATGAGGCGAAACATTTCTCCCACTTCTTTCAGGCACTCGTAATGCTCGCGCCGGTCCCCCAGCACGTGCACCGGCCGCACGATCCCCCAGCTCACCAGTTCGCGCACCGACGTGCTGACGTTGGATCGCGCAATCGTCAGCGTCTCCGCGATCTCGTCTGCTGCAAGCGCGTCTGGAGAGAGGTAGAGAAGAGCGTGAATCTGAGCCACCGTGCGGTTGATTCCCCACCGCGTCCCCATCTCCCCCCAGTGGAGAACCAGTTGTTTTTGAATGGAAGTCAGCTTCATTTCTGTGTGTACAGAAATTACAGAACATAGCGTCTGCTTTGTCAAGGCTCTTCGTGAGGGTACTGGATCGGAAAGCCGAGCGCCGGGGCCGAGCGCCTGCAGCCCCGGGCCTAAACGCCGGCCCTACTTCCCTTTTTGTTCCGCAATCCATTGCTCCGTACGAGCTTCCAGAAGATCAAGTGGCAAGGTTCCCCCATTGAGCATTTCGTCGTGAAAGCTGCGCAGATCAAACTTCGGACCCAGTTCCTTCTTTGCTCTTTCCCGAAGTTCCCGGAACTTGAGCTGTCCGAGTTTGTAGCTGAGAGCTTGAGCCGGCCAGGCTATGTAGCGGTCGGTTTCTGATTGAATAGTGGGCTCATCGACTGCGCCCGATTTGCGAAAGAACTCCACTACCTGGTCACGAGTCCATCCTTTCGCATGGATTCCCGTGTCAACCACCAGGCGCACCGCGCGGAACAGTTCCGAGGAAAGCCGGCCATAATCGGACACTGGATCTTGGTAGAAGCCAACCTCTTTGCCCAGTTGCTCCGCGTATAATCCCCATCCTTCGCTGTAAGCGTTAAAGCCCTGCGGGTGCAGGCGGAACTTGGGCAATCCATCGAGTCGCTGCTGGATCGATAACTGCATATGATGTCCCGGCACACCTTCGTGGTAGGCGACTGCCTCGTCATCGATAAGCGAGCGCTTCCCGAAGTCCGAGGTGGCAACCACCACCCGGCCGGGTCTCTTGCCGTCTGGCGTTCCCGTCACGTAATGCGTGGCCGCAGCCGCCTGGAATGGCGGAATGGCTTCCACGGTCACTGGTGACTTGGGCAGCAGGGCAAACAACTCAGGGAGTTTAGGCTCCATTTGCGCAATGTAGTGGCGGAAGTCATTCAGTATCTGATCGGCCGCGGTTGGGAGGTATTTGGGATTGGTCTTGAGCGATGCCCGAAAGGAGGCGAGATCGCGGAAGCCTTCCTTCTGCGCGATCCCAGTCATCTCGGCTTCGATGCGATCGATTTCTCGCAGGCCGATCTGGTGGATCTCATCCGCCGTCATTCGCGTGGTGGTGCGGGCGTAAATATCGTTCTCGTAGCGTTTCTGCCCGTCCGGCAACGAGGTTACAGAGAGAGTAGTGCGGCCATGAGGCGCATATTCCGTGCGCAGGAAGACAGCAAACGCCTTGTAGGCCGGAATCACATCCTTGTTAACGGCATTCGTCATCTCTTCCGTCAAACGCTTCTGATCAGCGGCTGAGATATCCGCCGGAAATTTCTTAGTCGGCAGCAGAAACGGATCGTTCTCGACGATGCCATCGCACTGGCCGGGAAGCTTCTCGATGAGGAATTTGACTGGCATCAGTTCGTCTTTAATTCCCGCGCGCAGAACTTCCTTGGTCTGATTCAGGACTCGCGGAATCTGGTGAAGACGAGCGATGTAGTCTTGGTAGTGCTTCACCGAGTCAAAGGGAACCGCCAGTGGGAGATCAGCCAGGGCGGTATGGACGCCGTACTGCTGGTTGATGGGCATCTCATATTCTTTGAGATTGAAGTCGGCGATGCGCTGCTCCAGCACACGAATCAGCAGATCGTGCGAGAGTTGGTCCTGGTCGGAAAATCCAGCCGTGGAGATTGCCTGAAGGCGCGCGAGGAAGCCTTCGTCGGTTTTATTTCTTTCAATGATGCCGGCCAGCGACCGGTCTCCGAGCTTATCGTTATAGCGATAATCGCCAAACGACGTGGCCCGTTCCGGAAAATTACGCAGGTCGGACTCATACTGTTCGTCAAAAAGCGCATTCTGCGCGGCCAGCCGCTCGGCCACAGGTTTGACGTCTTGCGCAAGAAGGGAAGATGCCGCAGCCAGAAACAGCACTACACTGTGGAAAAAACGCATAGGATGCGTAGGGTACCAAATGGAGAGGCCTCAAGGCGACGGGTGCGGCCGAAGAGTTAGAAGGCGCGGCATCATTCCTAGGGCCGAGAGCCCAGAGCCTACTTAATTTCCATCACTTCTTTCTCTTTGTTCTTGCTCATCTCTTCCATCTTCTTGATTTCATCGTCAGTAAGCTTCTGTATTTCATCCAGGGCTCGCTTCTCTTCGTCCTCGGTAATCTTCTTGTCCTTGAGCGCCTTCTTGATCGCATCGTTGCCATCACGCCGGATGTTGCGCACCGCGGTGCGGTGTTCTTCCAAAACCTTGTGCAGGTGTTTCACCATGTCGCGCCGGCGCTCTTCGGTAAGGGGCGGCACGGGAACGCGGATAATCTTGCCATCGTTCATCGGGTTTAGCCCGAGTTCCGCCGACCGGATTGCCTTTTCAATGGCGCCCAGCGACGATGGATCAAATGGCTGGACCGTGATCAACTGCGCTTCGGCCGCGTGCACCTGCGCAATCTGGTTCAGCGGCATCTGCGATCCGTAATAATCGATGTTCACGCTGTCGAGCATGTGCACATTCGCCCGCCCGGTCCGGGTCGCCGACATCTCTTTACGAAAATCGTCGACCGCTTTCTCCATACGGGTCTTCAACTGCACATAGGTCTCTTTTAGACCTGCCACTGCCGCCATCGTCGGTTGAGCCATTCTCAGCTCCAAAAAATGTCAGGATGAAAACGTTGAATTATAAACCCTGGGGAATCGCAGATCTTAGTTCTAATCTGCAATCTCAAATCTACAATCGCTTTTAGATTCCCGCGCTGACCAGCGATCCGATCTTCTCGCCGGTAATCACCTTGCGAATGTTCCCGCGCTGGTTCAGATTGAAGATGATGATGGGAAGATTGTTGTCCTTGCAGAGTGAGATTGCGGTAGAGTCCATCACCTTCAGACCCTTCCTGAGGACATCCATGTAAGTAATCTCGGCGAACTTCTTGGCATCCTTCACCAGCATGGGGTCTGCGTCGTAGATGCCGTCTACCTTTGTCGCCTTCAAAATTGCATCCGCTTTAATCTCCATCGCGCGCAGCGAAGCCGCAGTGTCGGTCGAAAAGTAAGGATTTCCAGTGCCTCCCGCAAAGATCACAACCCGATTTTTCTCCAGATGCCGGATGGCCCGCCGCCGGATAAACGGCTCTGCCACCTGGTTCATCTCGATCGCGGACTGTACCCGTGTGTAGACGCCCTGCTTCTCCAGCGCGTCCTGCAAAGCGAGAGCGTTGATGACCGTAGCCAGCATACCCATGTGGTCGGCGGAAACACGATCCATGTTGCGGGCCTGTTCGGCCACTCCGCGAAAGAAGTTGCCGCCACCCACCACAATTGCGATCTGAATCCCCAGCGAATGTACGTCTGCCAGTTCAGCTGCAATCTCGTGGATCCGGCCCGACTCCACGCCAAAGCCCTGGCTCGCAGCCAGAGCCTCGCCCGAAAGCTTCAGCAGAATGCGTTTGAAAATTGGAGTAGACATAGTTGTCAAACGTCGGCGGACATGAGCATTAACCAGTTCCCAGTTGATGTTATTCCGAACACACGCGCGCAATCTGTTCTTCTGCTGGCTAACCGCCGATTCCGCATGGCTATCGGACTGACAATCATAAGATAAGTGGCAAGCACGCGCAGTTCGCGTTCAAATTAAAAAGGGCTGCCGAAGCAGCCCTTGATTCATTCCGCCTTTTGTTCAGGCTTGCTGACGGCAATCGTCTCGCCGACATCGCCCACCTTGAAGCGGGCAAAACGCCGCACGCTGATGTTCTCGCTCAGCTTGCCGATCTTCGTCGCAATCAGCTGAGAGATCGAGACCGTCTGGTCCTTGATGAAGGGCTGCTCGTAGAGGCAAACCTCTTCATAGAACTTGCTCATCTTGCCCTCCACGATCTTCTCCACCACCTGTGGGGGCTTTCCGGTCTGAGCGGCTTGCGCGCGATAAATGTCCTTCTCACGCTCGTATGCCTCCGCCGTCACATCTTCCTTGCGGATAAACTTCGGATCGGAAGCAGCGATGTGCATTGCAATATCGTGCACCAGTTCTTTGAAGTCTTCGGTGCGGGCCACGAAATCGCTCTCGCAGTTCACTTCCACCAGCACGCCGATCTTGCCGCCGGCGTGGATGTAACTCGCGACTGAGCCCTCGCTGGTAACGCGGGTGGCTTTCTTGGCGGCCACAGAAACACCTTTCTTGCGCAGCAGGACGACCGCCTGCTCCATATCGCCTTTGGCTTCAGTCAGGGCCTGCTTGCAATCCATCATCGGCGCCCCAGTCTTCTCCCGGAGCTCCTTTACTTGATTGGCGTTGATATTCACAGTAGTTGTGCTCATTGCTATATAGATTCCTTTTCGCGGTTGCAAGTTTCGCGTTTCGAGTGGGCGTTGGCAATCGGGAAATTTTGCTCGAACTCGACACTTGAAATGCAACTGGCTCTTACAAAACTTGACCCGCGCAAGACGGCCCGCGCGGGTCCGATTCTCTGGAGTGTCGGCGAACGACTAATGACTAACCACTAACCACCGCATCAGTACGTCTGGGTCTCGACTTCCGGAGCCTCTTCAGCGGCTGCCTTCGCGGGAGCCGGTTGCTTCTTGGTCCCGCCGCCCAGGACGTCTTCCATGCTGATCTCCTCGCCCGTGTCTTCCGACGCAGAAATCTCTGCACCCTCCACGGGAGCTTCCGTCGCTGCCATCTGCGCTTGTGCAGCCCCGGCAGCTTGAGCCAGCTCGGCGCTCTGCGTATCTTTCGCCAGCTGCGAACCCTCGGCTACCGAATCCGCAATCTTCGAAGCAAACAGGCGGATGGCACGCAATGCGTCGTCGTTGCCGGGAATAACATAATCCACCTCGGTGGGATCGCAGTTGGTGTCGACGACGGCGACGACCGGGATGCCCAGCTTGCGCGCTTCCTTCACCGCAATCTGCTCCTTGTTGGAGTCGATGATGAAGAGAGCGTCGGGCAGACGGCTCATGTTCTTGATGCCGGCGAGGTTCGCCTGGAGGTGCTTGCGCTCGCGCTCCAGCTTAACGACTTCCTTCTTGGGAAGGAGTTCGTAGCGGCCATCGGTAGCCATCTCGTCGAGTTCCTTCAGCCGCTTCACGGATTTCTGAACTGTGACCCAGTTTC
>JBLNFC010000522.1:0-3802 GCA_050263355.1 Acidobacteriota bacterium | reverse complement strand
CTTCGTAAACATGGAAAAGACGCATATTACGGGCAGGCCAAGGAAGCCACATGATTCCATTGTCCGCGATGTATCTTGCCGATAGGCTCGTCCGTCTGTCTGGAGTCGATCTCGGCATCATTGCCATCTATTTCGCGCTGGTAATTGGCATCGGCTTTTACCTGAAACGCTTTGCCACCACGGGGGAAGACTTCTTTTTAGCCGGGCGTGAAATGACCGCCTGGGTCGCCGGTCTGGCGTTCGTGTCTGCCAATCTGGGATCGTTGGAACTGCTGGGCTGGGCGGGAAACGCTTATCAGTACGGCATCATGTCTGCCCACTGGTATTGGGTGGGAGCTATTCCCGCCATGGTGTTCCTGGGCTTAGTCATGATGCCCTTTTATTACATCTCCAAAACCCACTCGGTTCCGGGCTACTTGAAATTGCGGTACGGTCCGGAAGCAAGCGGCCTGAGGCCGTTACTTTCGCGGTTATGACCATACTGATGTCGGGCGTGAACATGTATGCCATGGCCCTGGTGATGCGAGTGGTTCTGGGCTGGGACATTCACTTCAGCATCTGGGTCTCATCGCTCACGGTGGGCGTATATGTGGCCTCCGGCGGCCTGTTTTCCGCGATCTTTAACGAGGTCCTGCAGTTCTTCCTGATCTGGTTCGGCGCGCTGCTGATCCCGATTCTGGGACTGGTAGAAACCGGCGGCTGGCAGGGCATGGTTGCGCGCATTCACCAGAATTTTCCGGGGCAAGATTTCACGCACTTGTGGGGCCCCATGCGGTCGTTCGCGGACAATCCCATGGGCATCCACTGGACGGGAATCGTCTTCGGTCTGGGTGCGGTGCAGGCGATGGGGTACTGGACCACAGATTTTCTGGTGGTGCAGCGAGTGCTTTCGGCCAAAGACGTACGCTCGGCGAAACTGGCGCCCATTATCGGTTCTTTTTTCAAGATGGCAGTACCCCTGATCGTGATTCTTCCCGGCCTACTGGGGCGCGCCGTACTGCCCATGCAGTTGCTTCCTGGCGGGGAGGCAGGACCGGGACAGTACAAATATGATGACGTGCTTCCCTTGATGCTGGCTCGTTATTGCGGTCCTGGCCTGTTGGGACTCGGGATTACAGCCTTGGTGGCGGGATTTATGGCGGGCATGGCAGGAAACGTAAGTGCTTTTGCCACGGTCTGGACCTACGACATCTATCGCCCCTATATTCGCAAGAGCGCGCCGGATCAGCACTACGTTGCTATGGGCCGCTGGTGCACCATCATTGGGCTGGTGGTGAGTATCGGCACGGCGTACCTGGTGATGAAGTTTGCCAGTATGATGGATTACGTACAGGCGTTGTTTGGCTTTTTTATCGCCCCGCTGTTTGCCACGGTTCTGTTGGGGATGCTTTGGAAGCGGGTCACTCGTGCTGCCGGGTTCTGGGGGCTTTTGGCGGGTGTGCTTTCGTCGGTGACGATGTTCACGCTGATGAAGCTGGATCAGCGGTGGGTCGCCGTGTTCGCTCTCTCTCCGATCGCCAAGGGCCTTGCACAGGCGATGTACCAGGCGCTGTGGTCGTGTGTCATCTGTGCCGTCGTCACGGTACTCGTGACCTTGGTTACAAAGCCGCGGGGCGACGAAGAACTCAGAGGCTTGGTTTATTCCTTGACCGATGTTGCCCATGAGGAGCACGCCAGCTGGTTGCAACGACCGGTAGTGTGGGGAGCCGCAGCGCTAGGCCTCTTCATCATTCTTCAAATCATCTTCTGGTGAGATCAATGAGTGAAAAACATCACATCATTCCGGTCTGGTTCTTTGTTGGCTTGCTGCTATTCGTTTACGGCTGGATGATCCTAATCAGTGGGCTGGCGGAATGGTCACACCCTTCGGATACGGTGTTGGCGAATTTACACGCCCCGGTGTGGTGGGGTTCCCTTTTGATTATTCTGGGCAGTATCTACTGCCTGATGTTCCGGCCCAGCAAAACTCAATAACGACTTTTCCACCCTAATTAACTTCGGCCCAAGTTTGGGATTGGAACATCTTTCTGATTTCGGGAGGTTACGGCAGCGAAGACACTAACTGGTGCCTGTGCGTAGAGAATATCCGGTTCTATGCCGGGTTACGAAGCTGTAGCTGTGAGAGCCTGACACTCTCAGCTTGGATAGCACTTGCAAGGGGGCTTTGCCTGAAGGAGATGTTTGACCATGGCCATCGTTGCGGGAGTTGACTTTGGAACTCTGAGCGTCCGAGTGTCCATCGTTGATAGCGAACGCGGACTGTTGGAGTCTGCAGTTGTCGAATATCCCTTGCACCGAAAACGCGAGGACCCCGAATACGCCACGCAGTCGCATCAGGATCACATGCGTGCTCTCGCCGCCGCCACGCGCGAGGCGATAAGAAAAGCACGCATTTCCGGTCATCAGGTCGAGGCAATCGCACTTGATACGACCGGATCGTCAGTGATTCCTGTGGGAACAAATCTGGAACCTCTCGGCGAGTACTACTTGTGGTGTGATCATCGGGCGAAGGGCGAAGCCGCCGAAATTACGGAAGCTGCTCGGCGGGAGGGGTTGGAAGCAATCAACTGGTGTGGCGGCGTATATTCTTCGGAATGGGGATTCTCGAAACTTCTCCACTGGCTCCGCCACAATCCTTCCAGGCGCTCTGAACTCGTTTCAGCTCTTGAGCATTGTGACATGGTGGCGGCAACCCTCTGTGGCATCACCGACGCCAAGAAGGTAAAGCGCAGTATTTGTGCCATGGGCCACAAGTGGCTTTGGAGTCGCAAATGGGGTGGCTTGCCTCCTGAGCAGTTCCTCGCCCATGTCGACCATCTCCTCTCGGGCATACGCGAGAAGCTAGACGGCGAATATTCCACTTCCGACGAGATCGCAGGAACACTTTCACAGCATTGGGCGGAACGACTCGGTCTGAGACCAGGAATCCCAATCCCCGTAGGTGCTTTTGACGCACATTGGGATGCCATCGGAGCAGGATGTCGTACCGACGACATGGTGAACGTTATTGGCACTTCCACGTGCATGATCGGAATCACTCCTTCGCCCAATCTGGTCCCGGGAGTTTGCGGGGTTGTGCAAGGGAGTGTGCACCCTCAACGTACGGGAATTGAAGCCGGCCTTTCCGCGGTGGGCGACATCTTCAACGCTATCGCGGCGCGCGCCAGAACTGATGTTCAAAAGTTGAGCGAGGGCCTGGAGACCTATCGCGCAGGGCAGACCGGCCTCTTGCGTCTGGCCTGGGATAACGGCGACCGTACTGTTTTGGTGAACCCAAACCTTCGCGGCATTACGCTGGGTTGGAATCTGCAGACTACGGCACAGGATGAGTTATTCGCCGCAATCGAAGGCACGGCTTTTCACACAAGAGTGATCCTGGATCGCATGTCCGAGCACGGTGTAGAGACCAAGCGCGTTATCAACGGCGGGGGCATTCCCCAAAAAAATGACGTGCTCAACCAGGTGTACGCAAATGTATTAGGACGTCCCGTGCTCGTTCCCAGCAAAAGTGTGGTCAGCCTTGGCTCAGCAATCTTTGCGTTCCTCGCAGCTGGGACGTTCAAAACCGTTGACGAGGCACAGGACAAGATTTGTCCGCCGCACAAGGTGTTCAATCCGGTCAAGTCGGAAGAATCGGTCTACAACGAGTTGTACTCTTTGTATAGGAAGTTGTACTTCGGTTTCGGGGATCGGGTGGGAGGAACTTTTGGTGACGTACTGCCCACGTTAATCCAGAGGGCGGAGGCTGTACACAAGGTCCAACTGTCCTGAACGTGTACCACGTTGATTGACCTCACAAAAG
>JBLNFC010000521.1:0-3266 GCA_050263355.1 Acidobacteriota bacterium | reverse complement strand
AGTAATCCAGCGGGCGGTGGACGGACTGAACCACGGGATTGATTGGCACAAGTTGCTACTTTATTCGCTGCTGCTGGTGGCTGTTGTTCTAATCAAAGGTGTTTTCCAGTTCCTGACGCGCTGGATCATCATCGGGATCTCGCGCGACATAGAGTTCGATCTTCGCAACGATCTATTCCGCCACCTTGAGAGCCTGTCGTATTCCTTTTACCAGCGAACCCGCACTGGCGACATTATGGCTAAGGCGACGAACGACCTGAACGCGGTCCGCATGCTGCTGGGTCCGGCGATCATGTACACAGCCAACACGATTGTGTTCACCTTGGGTGCGTTGGCGTTCATGTTGAAGATCAGCCCCCGTTTGACGCTGTACGCGTTCCTGCCGCTGCCTGCAATCAGCATTGTCATTCAGTATTTCGGACGACGTATCCATGAGCGATTCGAGCGCATACAAGCGATGTTTTCCGATATCTCGGCCCGCGCACAAGAGAACTTCTCCGGCGCCCGTGTAGTGCGGGCCTACGTGCAGGAAGAAGCGGAGATTGCCGCCTTCGAAGAAGCTAACCAGGAATATATTCGGCGCAGCCTTAAACTGGTGCGCCTGATGGGTATGCTCTGGCCGACACTAGAGACCACCTTGGGACTGGCGGTCGTCCTGGTGCTATGGCTAGGTGGGCGAGAGGTTCTGCTGGGTAGAATCAGCGTGGGTAAATTTGTCGCCTTCAACACGTATATGGTGCAACTTACCTGGCCGATTATAGCTCTGGGCTGGGTGATTAACATTTTTCAGCGTGGAACCGCGTCTATGGGCAGAATCAACGAACTGCTTATTGAGAAACCTGAGATTATCGATACCCCGACGCTAGATGCACCGCAGCAGATCGTGGGCGACATCGAGTTTCGGCACCTGAGCTATAGCTATAACGGAGCGCCAGTTCTGCACGACATTAATTTGCGTATATCTGCTGGCAGCAGCCTAGCTATTGTGGGGCCTACCGGATCGGGTAAAACGACGCTAGTGAATTTGATCCCTCGCGTCTACGATGCTGCGCGCGGCAGCGTGCTGATTGACGGCCGTGCGATTCAAGACTATCCGGTGGAGACGTTGCGCCGCAACATCGGCTTTGTGCCACAGGAAACCTTTCTCTTTAGTGACACGATACGCGAGAACATTGCATTTGGTACGGATCATGTGACGGACGAGGAGATCAAAAATGCAGCCCAAGGTGCGAACATAGCAGCCGATATCGAAAGCTTCCCCGAGCAGTATCGGACGATTGTTGGAGAGCGAGGCCTCACTCTTTCCGGCGGGCAAAAGCAACGCACTGCAATCGCGCGCGCAATTATCCGTGATCCTCGCATTCTAATCCTGGATGACGCACTCTCGAGCGTCGATACTCACACGGAGGACAAAATTCTCAACCATCTGCGCGAGGTCATGCTGGGACGCACAACCATCTTTATCTCTCATCGCGTCTCTACCGTGCGCAACGCCGATCAAATCGCGGTTCTACATGGTGGACGGTTGGTGGAATTAGGCACCCATGACGAGTTGATCGCGCACAATGGTTACTACACCGACCTATACAACAAGCAGTTGCTGGAAGAAGAATTGGCAGAAGTGTAGCACTGCCAATTTTTGTTGCCGGTGTCGGTCGTCTTAACATTGGCTTTTGCTATGGTCATGCAGGTTGGGTGCGTATCCCCTTATGAAACGCGTGCCTTCGATCGAACTGCTGGACAATGACGAGGGTACGCCGGAAGAAATTTCCGCTTCTTTATCTGACCTGAGAAACATCGACCATTGGTTCGGTGGAATTGGTACCAGCGAGTCGATGATCAGGAAGGTCGCGCGTGCCTCCAAGCAGCGGAAACTCTCGCTCTTAGAGGTTGCCTCAGGGCTTGGGGACTTGCCCAAGGCAGTTCAGCAACGGACCCGCCGCCATGGTCTCGAGCTCGATATCACTTTCAGCGACCGCTCGGCATCGCACCTGAACCAAGGGACTCGCGCCGTTGCCGCCGACGTCCTTTCGCTTCCGTTTGCGGATGACTCGTTTGATGTAGTGCACTCGGCACTATTCATGCATCATCTTGCGCCCGAAGAGGTGGTGGCCTGTGTCCGCGAGAGTTTACGGGTCTGCAGGACGGCCGTTTTGATTAATGACGTGGTGCGCGATCGTTTGCATCTCATGTTGGTATATGCAGGGTTTCCATTGTTCCGAAGTCGGCTTACGCATAACGATGCGCCTGCATCCGTGCGCCAGGCATACACGGTTGCCGAGATGCACCAGCTTTTGCGGATTATTCCACAAGCGACGGTACAGATCAGCACTCATTTCATGTTCCGTATGGGCGTGATTGTCTGGAAACGGGAGCAGACGCATGTATGACTTGGCCGTCATCGGTGGCGGCCCGGCCGGCGCTGCGGCGGCAATCACATCGGCACGACAGGGGCACCGCGTTCTGCTGCTAGAACGGGGGAAATATCCGCGCCACAAAGTGTGCGGTGAATTTGTTTCCGCCGAATCGCTGGGAATTCTCCGCAGTTTGCTGTCAGGAACTGCACTGCTGGGTTCAGAGTGGGAAACGCGGGCGAGAATCGGTCGCGGGCGACTCTTTGTCGATGGCAGTGTGCTAGAGGCGGCGATCGATCCGCCTGCGGCCAGCATCTCGCGAATCGACTTGGATTGTGCGCTGTGGGAGGCTGCCCTAAATGCCGGAGTCGACGCACGACAGCAGCAGACCGTCGCCAGCGTCTCGCATTTCGCGCATTTTGTGATCGCAACCGGGAGCAACATGTTCGAAAGCCGAAGCGTAATTGATGCGTCTGGCCGGTGGTCCTCTCTCTCAGCAGCAAGGGGTTTGCGGTCCAACCTCAACGGCGAAAAGTACCTGGGCTTAAAAGCCCATTTTTTCGAGGCAACGCCTGCCGAGTCCGTCGATTTGTATTTCTTTGAAGGGGGCTATTGCGGAGTCCAGCCGTTGACCAGTATCGGGACTGAAAATTACATCAATGCCTGTGCCATGGTGCGATCGGACAGGGCAAGTTCCCTGCTGGAAGTCTTCGCCTGCCATCCTGCACTACGCGCGCGTAGCACTCATTGGAAGCAAGTGACAGACACAGTCACTACAGCTCCACTTATATTCAGGAGACCGGAGCCAGAGCACAATCAAACTTTGCTCGCGGGAGACGCCGCAGGCTTCGTCGATCCTTTTGTGGGTGACGGCATATCATTGGCTTTGCGAAGTGGAGTCATGGCAGCCAA
>JBLNFC010000520.1:0-2779 GCA_050263355.1 Acidobacteriota bacterium | reverse complement strand
CGATATCCATTGATCTCGGTGTCCCCATGAATCACCGGCACCGGCTCAAAGCGCGCACCAAACAGCTCCACCGGACCGTTGATGGGCTTGAGTTCCACCTTAGCAATGCCGCCGAATTTGTAGTCGGCATCGAAAATGTATCGGAACATGTTTCGCAGAAACTGGGCCGACTCGGGCCGCGCATAAAGCGGGATTTTGGCCGCTCGATGAAAGCTGGGCGGCCTGAGGTCATCAATTCCGAGGATGTGGTCCGCATGAGTATGCGTATAAAGCACCGCATCGACGTGCTTGATCTGCGCCCGGATCGCCTGCTCGCGAAAGTCGGGTGTGGTATCGATCAGTATCACCCGCCCTTCATATTCCAGCATGATGGACGGACGGGTGCGCTTGTCGTGCGGATCTGATGAGTGGCATACCGGACAATCACAGCCGATGGTCGGAACGCCCATGGACGTTCCACTACCCAGCACCGTGAGCTTCGCTCTCATCGCACGCTTGGAATATTCTTAGAGCCAGGAGGAGTCTGAGGCGGACGGCTTAACGAATTCGTCACTTCAACGTAAGCCATCCGAAGCTCATAAAGGCAATTTTGCAGAAAATTCTCTTCGGTTGAAGTGAGATTTCCTTTTGTTTTTTCCGCAAGCAAGCTCAAGGTGTCGATCGTTTGCCTTGCCCCAATCAGGTCGACGCGCGGCTGTCCACCTTCTTCATGCATGAGGCCCAATTGCAGCATCGCCGTCATGTACAAAGAGGCCATGAAGCGCTCGAAGGTCATCTCCAGATCCTTCGATGAGTGGCCGCTCAGCTCAACCCGGGCGTCGAGATCCTTCGACGTCTTCTTATAAGCATCATGCTGCTCTTGCCGCTCAGCCGCACTCGGCATTTGCGGAATTTCTTCCTGGCTGCCAACCAGATCAGACGGAGGAGGCGGGGTCTGGGCAGTGGCCTTGGATTCGGCCGGCGGCTTGGGCTCTGCCGGCGCCTTGACGGGTTCATGTGACTCTTCCGGCACGTCCTTGCGCAACTCGCCTTCCGGCGTGAACAAACGGCGATCGGTAACTGTGAAACTGCTCTCTTTTTTCTCAGCCATAATCTTGTCTGCCTACTCGGAGAATATGTTGCTAAACGGGAGATTGCTCACATTTGCTCGTACGTTGCCAATCATGACCTCTTTACCAGCCGCGCCATGCTCACGGCGGATGTAACCGAGCGCAACCGTGAATTGTTCGTTTGTACCTGGCAAAACTGCGGAGCTGGTAATATCCCCTACCTCTTTCCCGTCGACGACGACCTTGGCTCCGGCTTCCGGTTTAGCTCCTTGCAGCACGAACCCGGTAAACATCCGGTGCACGTTGCCACGGGAATGAATGCGCTCCACGATTTCCTGTCCAACGTAGCAGCCTTTGGTGAAGTGAAGCGCTCGTCTCTGCTCCGTCTCCTGGGGCAAATCGCGTTCGGTGATGTCCTGGCCGTAGCGGGGAGCTCCCGCAGCTATGCGCAATAGTTCGTACGCCCTGGAACCAACCGGAGTCGCACCGGCTTCTACCAGTGCCTCCCAAACTTTGTTCACATCGGAGGGCGTCAGCCAGATTTCGTAAGAATCGAGGGCCTCGTTGTCTCCCCGCGCGAGTGTTATGCCCAGCTCCCGCCAACGTTCGTCGCGGACTTGCAATGGGTCCAGGCCGGGAACATCAAATCCCGCAACTCGGAGGATATCGAATGCCTTCGAGCCAGCTATTCCGATCGCGGTTAGCTTGTCACCCGCTTTGGAGACCTCGACGTCATCCATGATGATGTAATGATCGAAGATACTGAGCAACTTTTCTACTTGCCATTGATCGGTATCCACCAGCAGGTACTCGCCGCGATTGTAAGCATAGAGGTCTGCCTGAATTCGCCCCTGCGGGTTCAGCAGGAATGCATACGCTCCGTGGTTTACGGATAGGTCGCGGACATTGTTCGTGACCATGCCATTAAGCCAGCGAACACGGTCAGAGCCGGTAAGAACGATCTTGGCACGCCACCCTAAGTCATACACGCCGGCCCCCGATCGCAGCCCCGCGAATTCCGTCGGGATATCCGAATAAACGGCGACCGTCCGGGTTCCCCGGTAATCTTCGGTAGCCGCGCCCGATGCGGCCATCCTCTCTGTGAGTTCCGTCAGGGACATGTAATCTCTGATTATAACTAAACTTGAGCGGCCGCATGGAGTCTGAGCCCTGTGTTAACGTACTTTCCCGTGAGCACGAAACGACGGATTGCTGTCATTCCCGGCGACGGGATTGGGAAAGAAGTTATCTCGCAAGCCACCAAGGTGATTGAAGCCTGCGGCGTACCCATGGACCTGACGACTCTCGATTGGGGCGCTGATCGCTATCTGCGCGATGGCACCACGGTCCCAGAGAACGGATTCGCGGATCTTGCCCGGGACTTCGACGCCATCCTGATCGGCGCGTTCGGTGACCCGCGCGTAAGAAGCAATATCCATGCTAAAGAAATACTCCTCGGCATGCGCTTCACAATGGATCTCTATGCCAACGTGCGCCCAGTGCGCCTGCTGGATGCCTCCTTATGTCCCCTCAAGGGTGTTGAACCAAGAGATGTGGACTTTGTTGTCATCCGCGAGAATACCGAGGGGGTTTACGGCGACCTTGGTGGCGTCTTCAAGCAGGGAACTGAAGACGAGATTGCGATCCAGGAGGATGTCAACACTCGCAAGGGCGTAGAGCGCATCATCCAGTTCGCCTTCGAGTATGCCAAATCGAACAAGAAGGCTGAC
>JBLNFC010000519.1:0-4978 GCA_050263355.1 Acidobacteriota bacterium | reverse complement strand
TCACCATCTGGACGCACAAGATCGACGGTTTGACCGAGAGCGACTTCATCCTCGCGGCAAAGATCGATCAACTCCAACCCTGATTTGAGCTTTGTGTTCAGGAGAGCAACTCTTTGACAGGAGCTCCCTGCTTCTGTGTCTTAAAAGACCGGATTGCTAAGCCCCACAAGCCTGCTGGGACAAACATCAGGAGCCCAGCTACGGTGCCAACGATGCGAGGGGAAGCGCCAGCATCGAGAAATGCCCCGCATAGAAATGCTCCCGTCGCGATGGTCAACATACAGAAGCCCATGTCTGCTGCAAACACGCGCCCGCGAAAACGGTCCTCGGTGTTCATCTGCAAAAGAGTGGTCGAGAAAACCCAGACCGTCGACCCGCCGCAGTGCGCGACGGCGACAAAAAGACAAGCAAGCCAAACGAACTTCGCCTGGGCCATGATTACGTAGCCGATTCCCGAGACCATGAAGCCAAACAGAATACCTAGTTGCAATTTTCTTTGGGAATGGCCCGCCCACGGGGCGGTGAATAGCGGACCGCTCAACGCTCCCAAACCGCGTGCGCCAAGAAGCAGGCTCATGCCGAGCATTGCCCCTCGCTGCGGGTCGATGCCGTTCCAATGCACAGGAAACGTGCGTTGGCCCATCACGGTGAAGAGTACCCAGCTGGGCCCGATCACAACGTTGCCTGCCTTCACCAGCACCGTAGCGAACAGCCGACGATTCCGCCGCACATAGCGCACGCCTTCCATGAATGGCGTGAAATCCACGAGGTCTCGCGCTCGCAGCGGGGCGGCTCCCTCTGCATGTGGCTCAACGAAGCTCATGCGCCGAATGAAGAAGGCCGAGACAAGAAAGGACAAAGCATTCAGTAGGAACACCGCGTCACGTCCCAGGAATGCCGCAACCACTCCTCCGATGGTCGCTCCCATGACCAGGTTCATCGACCACGTCATCGACGAAAGGGTGTTCGCCAGCACCAGATCGTTGCGAGGCGTAATGTTGGGTATAACCGAACTGCGGGCAGGTTCGAAAAAGCCGGCCATGACTGTCTCCGCCAGCAACAGCGGGTAAACCAGCCACACGACCGACCGCGAGCGGACCAAAAGCATGGAAAGGACAATCACTGCGCGGACCAAGTCCGCCGTGATCATTACTCGCTTCCGGCTGATACGGTCATTCACTGCACCCGCGATAGGACCGATGAACGTCTGGGGCAACACCTGCAACACCAGAGCCAGGCCCACGGAACTCGCCCGTCCGGTGAGCGTGAGCAGGAGATTGTAAATCGCGAGAGTGTAGAACCAGTCGCCGATCTCACTGACGATTTGGGCTAGCCAAAGGCGTCGAAAATTGGCATTGGTCCGCACCAGTCGCCCATACGCGACCATAGAAATCCGTGGGCTCTCGAGTTCGGGCTGCGGTTCCATTCTTCCAAGAGTTTACAGAAGCCTCGGTGAACAACTGACAAGCAGCCCGCTTAGGGGCAGGGGGCGCTCTGGGCGAGGCTTTCGGAGGGGAAAAGCCCTAATTGCAGCTGCAAGCCGTTGCACATGCCTCAGATATGAGGCAGTGGGTCTCCTTAGCCCAGAACGTAAGCCTCTTTATGGCAGCAAATTACGGGATCTCACGCTTCTACATACGTTGGTAACTAGCTTGCTCTTACCAGAGCGTACCTCCCTCGGTACCTTCAAATACAGAGGAGCCGCAATGAGATTCACCGCTCACATGGCCGCGCTGATGTTGATATTGGCACTCTCGGTGTCGGCTGCACAGGCAAGCAGCAGCAACCTTTTCTGTAATGGCGTTAACTGTGGAAAGATCAGTTTGACCAACATCTCCGGCGGGGTCAAAGTCAGCATCACCATGACGGGTGGCTACACCATCCAAGCCAAAGCCAACAATGGCTTCTTCTTCAACAGCAGCTTTTCATCTCTGACTCTGAATTCGTTCGCGGTGACGCCGAACGGGTCCGTGGGAGGCAGTTTCTCAGGGCAGAGTTTTAATGCGCTTAGTTCAGCGACAGCAAATGCCGGCAGCTTCAATGGTGGGTCGGCAGGCAAATTTGCATATAACATCGTCAAGTTCGGCGTGCCCAATGGGCAGACGAGTATCGGTAGCTTGAGTTTTGTCTTGTTAGGACCCGGTTTCTCGGCATCGTCCTTTGTGGGCAACAACAAGGGCAACATCCTGGGCGTTCACTACTGCAGCCCAGTCAACGGTCAATCCAATTTCAACTGCCCGTCTCCCACGGGGTTCGCCACGAATGGTGCTCCACTGCCCCAGGTTCCCGAGCCTGGGACGATAAGCCTTCTCGGAACAGGGCTGCTCGGCTTGGCCGGTGTGGTTCGCCGCAAATTCACTCGCTAAGCATTTCAATCCCGTCTCCTCGCTCTCACCCCGTGCCTCGCGGTACGGGTTTTTTTTGCTCATCTGCACTCGAAGTCTTATAACCGGGCTGCGGACTTCGCGGGCACGCGATAAACTCATAAGTCGACAAAGTTACCAAAACCGCTTGCAAGTACAAGCCGCCAAAAAGAAGAGGGACGGTCTTGAAACATATTTTGCGTGTGATCGCTGTTGTCATCATTATTAGTTGCTTTGCTCCCGCCCAAAACACCACTGTGGCTCCCTCAGACAACCTGGTGATGGAAAACGTTCCGGCCATTCCCATCTCTCTGTCCGATACCGTAGATCGGTACACAAACGGGCGCGGTGCCAACTTCGTCAGCTGGCATCCACAACGTCGCGAGATGCTCATTTCCACGCGTTTTGCTGACACCTCTCAGATTCATCGCGTGCTGTCACCGGGTGCTGCGCGCACTCAGTTGACGTTTTATCCTGACGCCGTCAGCATCGCGCGCTATCAGCCGGCAGAGGGTAATTTCTTCGTTTTCAGCAAAGACATTGGAGGCGGTGAATTTTTCCAGCTGTATAGCTTCGATCTACAGAGCAACAACGTGACGCTCCTGACCGACGGCAAGTCGCGCAATACGGGCGCAGTGTGGTCCCACGCAGGCGATCGGATCGCTTACGGTTCAACCCGTCGCAACGGGAATGATGTCGACCTCTATGTCATCGTTCCCAGCGATCCTAAGTCCGACCGCATGCTCAGCCAAATGCAAGGTGGCGGATGGAGCGCTTTAGATTGGTCTCGCGACGGTAAGAAAATCCTGGTGCAAGAAGAAATTTCGGCGAACGAAAGTTATCTCTGGCTTGCCGATTCAACCACCGGGCAAAAAACACTCATCACTCCGAAAGGTGGCCCGATCAAGGTGGCCTACAGTGGCGGAGCATTTAGCGAGGACGGTAAAGGCATTTACGTCACCACCGACCGGGACTCCGAGTTTCAGCGCCTGGCTTATATCGACTTATCCACCGGGCAACACACATATTTAACCTCGCACATCAACTGGGATGTCGATGAGTTCGATCTTTCGGAAGACGGTAAACACATCGCCTTTGTGACAAACGAAGATGGCTACGGCGTTCTACATCTGTTGAATACCGCCTCGCAAAAAGAGCACGTAGTCGTCGGCCTGCCTCGAGGAATCATCTCAGGCGTGCGATGGCACAAGAACAGCCGCGATCTCGGATTCAACATAGCCTCAGCTCGGGCGACGTCCGATGCCTACTCGCTTGATGTTGAGACCAACAAGATCGATCGCTGGACAACCAGCGAAACTGGCGGCATTAACACCGCCGAGCTTTCGGAACCGGAGCTAGTTCACTGGAAATCATGGGATAGCCGCACGATCAGCGGATTTCTTTATCGCCCGCCGGCCAAATTCGCCGGCAAAAGTCCCTTCGTGATCAACATTCACGGCGGCCCTGAGGGGCAATTTCGGCCGACATTTTTGGGCCGAGGTAACTACATCCTCGAGGAACTCGGCGTTGCCATTCTCTACCCCAATGTGCGGGGGTCAAGCGGGTACGGCAAAACGTTCCTGGCGGCCGACAACGGGATGATGCGCGAGGGTTCGTACAAGGACATCAGCACTCTTATCGATTGGATCAAGCAGCAGCCCGAACTCGATGGTGACCGCATTCTCGTCACCGGAGGCAGTTATGGCGGATTCATGACGCTGGCCGTGGCAACGAACTATAACGATCGGATCTGTTGTTCGGTGGATGTCGTCGGTCCCTCGAACCTGGTCACTTTTCTCGAACACACGTCAGGCTATCGCCAGGATTTGCGCCGGGTTGAATACGGCGATGAGCGCGATCCCAAGATGCGCAACTTCCTGGAAAGCATTGCACCTGCCAATAAGGCGAAAAACATTACCAAACCTCTCTTTGTGATTGCGGGAAAGAACGACCCACGTGTTCCGGAGAGTGAATCGCGCCAAATCGTCGACATCGTCCAACGAAATGGCACTCCAGTCTGGTATCTCATGGCTAAGGACGAGGGCCATGGCTTTCGCAAAAAGAAAAATCTGGACTTCCAGTTCTATGCGACGGTGATGTTCATGAAACAGTACCTTTTGAAATAAAAGATGGTCCTGCCTGCTGGCCGAATCGTTAGGTCACGTCGCCATTGGCACATCGATACGTCTGCAGTTTGCGATCCAGGAAGAGATCTCTATAATCGCTGCCATGGACGACCAGCAATTTCAGAGTCACGCAGAACCCGCAATGGAAGCTCTGAAGCAAAGCCTCATGGATGCGGAGGAATCGGCCGACATTGAAGTCGAAGACCAATCGGGAGCGCTCCACATCAGCTTCGGCGACGGCAGCCGTTTCGTGATCTCGCCCAATTCTCCAGCTCGACAAATATGGATTTCCGCGCTTGCGACTAGCTTTAAGCTCGACTGGTCCGAGAGCGCGCAGGCTTGGATCCTTTTGAAAAGCGGGGAAACGCTGAAGGACTTAGTTGCGCGGCTCATCAATCAGCAATTGGGAGAGAATCTGGTCAGCCTCTGACTGCGTTGCTCAGGGCTGTAGACCGAAAATTGGCATTGAACAACTGAATTAGCTCTTGC
>JBLNFC010000518.1:0-5937 GCA_050263355.1 Acidobacteriota bacterium | reverse complement strand
GCCTGAATCGCGTCGATGGTGCGATCGAAGCTCAGACCCAGGTGAGTGTGAATGGGGTCCGGAACGGCAGCGATCATCGCAGTAAGCTTCAAGCGTGCAAGAACGTCACTCGCCAGGCATCCAGGATCATTGTCTTTATGTTTGGACTGTATCTTCGTTTGCTCTGAGGTGTAACGGGTGGACCCGAACGTGGGATTAAGTTTGCACAACGCATCTGCCCAGATCGGGGGAAGCGCAGGAGGAGCCTGCGCACCAGGTGCCTTGCTGGAGGCCTTTGCGGCGGGAACCGAAAGCTGATGGGATGAACTCTGATATCCAGGAAGCGCTGATCGGACACCAAACAACAAAGCCAGAACGAGTCCCCAGAGTGGGAGTTGGCTCTGACGCATTTACGCAACCTCCAAGCTGCTTAATCATGCCAGAGAAGTCGAAGGAAATCGCAAATTGGGGAAGGGAGTCGCGAATCCGAGCTCCGCTAGACAGGGAATGCCGCACCAATTTGCGCGACTTTAGCCGTTGCGGGTTGATAGTGTCAAGAACAAAGTTGCTCTGTGAGCGCGTGAGGTTGGCTGTGCGATTAAATGTACCCGAAGTGGTGTTCAGCGTCTAACATTTTCGTTAGAGGCACGGGAGCGACTGGCTGACGCCTTTCAGCAGCGAACCAAGATAGGCACTAACAGTGCCGCGCGAACCAGCGCGTTTTAAGCTACGTCACAATGAGCCAAGCGCGTAAGCATCTGACTCGTGAGGGGCAAAACCAGGATTTATGCGGCTCCGAGCGGCGCGGCGAAGCCGCGCCCTTCAAAACGGATTTGTGACATAGCTCTTAAGCTCCAATTTTGGAAAAGCAATGCTTCTGGTGTCAGCAATTTTGTCTTGACTGCCGTAAATCTCGGAGCATAATTGACGCGTTCGCCTCGCTGTAATTCGTCTTCCCTCTGTTACAGCAACGAATTTTCGTTGGACTGCCCGTTCTAATAGGTATATCCCGCTTGGCGGTAATTACTTACCGGCAGTGAATGCGGAAAAACAGTGCTCAGTCATCACTCGCGAGCGCCTTTTGTTGAACGACTGATCGATCGAGTGCTGCTCGCGGCTGCCTGAAGTAAAGGAGGTTCATGAGTTCAGACCTCAGAGCTGGTCGAATAGCGTCAATGGTTTCTATTGGCGCCGCGCCAGCAGAATGGCTTGGTTCGAGTAAGGCGGTCAGGCGCATGGTTGTACTAGTGGCGTTATTTGTTGGCTGTACCCCTATGGTTGCGTGTCCGTCGGGTCAATCTTCGACGCCGTCAACTCCGGCACCCGGAAAAGTTGAAAAGGAATTCTACTCGGCGAAAGATCGCTCCGAAGCGATGCATTCAGCCTCATTGTTCACCGCAAAGCCGGTTTCCGAGGCTGCCATTCTGGAAGGTCCCTCACAGAATCCCAAACAATTCCGATTGCATTTCAACGACAAAGTCATCTGTGACTTTACCAATCCAGGCTCAAAGATGGGTGGCAAGACACCTAAATTTGAATGCAAAATCACTCGCGTCGAGAGTGCCAACGGGCAAGTCCAGGTGGCAAACGAGCAGATGGACGAAGAACCGGTCAAAGTCAAGTTCGGCGCTGACGATAATGAGGTCTATGCGGAGGTGGTGGCCACGCGTTTACTGTGGGCGCTCGGGTACTACGCTGACGCATGGTTTCCCGTGCGCGTCGAGTGCCACAACTGTCCCGCCGATCCGGTGTCCGGGTCAGGGGAGAGGCAGACACGTACCTTTGATCCGGCAACCATCGTCCGCAAGTTTCCTGGCCACAAGATGTATGAAGTTGGCAAGGAGGAAGAGGGCTGGAGCTGGAAGGAACTCGATAGCTTGAACGGCCGGCCGAGCTATGAAAAAGATGGACTGAAACTCATCGCAGCATTCATGAAGCACAGTGATAACAAGCCTCCTCAGCAGCGTCTGGTCTGCGATAAAGTGCACGTCGATCAGAGCACGCAACCGTTTACGACCAAATGTGAAAAATCGGTGATGCTGGTTCAAGACGTGGGAGCGACTTTTGGCAGCGGCGGTTGGTTCACGAGCAACTCAGGAGCGAAGATGAACCTTGGCCAATGGTCGAGCACAAAGCTCTGGAACAAGGTGGGAACGGACGGCGCGCCCCAGCAGTGCCAGGCTGTACTGCGCAAGAGCCTTACTGCGCATGATGGTCTTGGTGATCCGATGATCAGCGAAGAGGGGCGACGTTTCGATGCCGGCCTCCTTTGCCAATTATCCGATCAGCAGATCGAGGAACTCTTCAAGGCCTCACGCGTGGCGCAAAAGCCTGAGTATCACAATCACGATGGTTCGTTTAAATCCGGAGTTGACGAAGCCTCCATCATCCGGCAGTGGACCGAGGCTTTCAAACAGAAACGGGAGGATCTGGCAAAGGGACGCTGTCAGTGGAAGGACCAGCCGAGCGACTTGAAGCTGATTGACAATCCAATGGGGCTCGCCACGGTACCCAATTTCTGTTCGGCTAAACCCAATTAAAGTGTGGCCTCCGGACGAGTTCTGCAAATGTAAGGAGTAACTGATGTCACCGAAGCCCCTCCTCGTGCAAGCCATGATCCTACTGGTTGTAAGCTGTGCCGGTGCGCAGACTTCCGGGTGCGAAGTCCCCGACGGAATGACGAAAGCGCAGAAATTTCCTTGTATCCGTGCAGCCAGAATCCTGCTGGATCAGCCAGTTCTAACCCCTATTCAGATCACGAATGGCCCCGACTTCGATGCCGCGCAGCCGGAAAAGACGCGATTCGCTTACTTCACAGATGAGGACAATATCGCTTGTTACTTTCGACCGCACTACGCTTTCGTCAAAGTTCCCGGCGATAGCATGAAGTTTCAGTGCTGGCACATGGCTTCGAATCACGCGTTTTACAGTTCGACCGGAGAAACAATTCCTGTCGAGGATGTGAAAGTCGAAGTGACAAAGAAGAAAAGCGGGGAGAAGGAGGCCAAGCTTTTTCCCCGAGAGGATGGTCAAAACCAACACCCTATCAAGGCCGAGCACTTCAAGGTGAAGTATCTCAAGCCGCCTTACCCGGGCCACGATCCTCGATTCAATGAAGTCTTCACCACAGTGGCGGCATCGCGCATCATGTGGCTGCTGGGTTTTCCGGCAGACCACGTATATTCAGCTGCATCGGCCAGTTGCATTGGGTGCGGCGACGATCCATTCGGAAAAAAGCTGGCCGATAACAAGGCTTCGCTAAAGGATCCCCCCGCCACTTTTAAAGTTGTCAGCGCGGAACGTGAACTTCCCTGGGACGAAATCAACCCCGAAGATGATGAGACCTGGTCTTGGACTGACGCGGCAAAATTCTACAGCGACGGAGAATGGACACATCAACAGAAGGTGGAATATGACGCGTATCGGCTCGCTCTGGGCCTCATCCATTATCACAATGCGCTCCCACAGCAGAATCGACTGGACTGCGCAGAGTGGGAGCAGCAGACCTCAGGACACCCGAAAATTTGTAAGAAACCCATCATTTACGTTCACGATCTGGGATCGACTTTCGGTAAAAAGAGGAGTGCTCTGGACCTGTTCGGAACCAACCCCCGAGGAAGCTTCAGCGCCTGGGAGCCCCAGACAGTTTTTGTAGACTCCGGAAGCTGTGAGCTGCGGGCCCCACTTCTGGGAGACAAGCAGGTCTTGAAAGAAGCACAGGACATCATGATCCAGCGATTAACGCGATTGGATCATGACACTGTCAAAGCGATCTTTCGCGTGGCACGTTTCCAAATGATGGATCAAAAACAACTAGGAAGATTGCGCGCCAACAGTGTGCAGAACGTCGAGGAAGCGGCGCTCGATGAGTGGACAAACACTTTTATGAAAAGAGAGGACGAAATCCGCGCTGCTCGCAATTGCAAATCCAACTAAAGCTCCGCATACCTCGGCGGACATGGGCAAGTTGCGCGAGTAGATCTCAAGATCCTGAGGGGTTATAGCATGCTCTTTGTCACCCTACACGGCGGCAAGCCTGAGAAGAACCCCCACAAGAATAACGTGCACGCCTATGACAAAGATGGCAACCGACTTACCCCTTCAGTGCTGGATGACTGCGAGAATATCTGCCTCAACGAGTTGAGAGCCCTTACTTTCGTGCGCAACCATTTGTATGTTGTGAATGCAAACAAGGAAGAAAACAGCGTGCTGTGTTATGAAGGCTCGGGAACAACATATAAGTACGTGAGCACGTTTGTATCGAGCCAGACCTGTAACAGCATTCTGCACCCATTTGACATCACATTTGATGGACTGGATTACTGCTATCTGTCAAATCAAGACACGAATGTTGTCACACGGTTGATCGTGTCCAAAGACGGCAAGAGCGCTAGACCTGCCCCACTGCCTGCCTCGCTACCGCGGGCGGGCAGGTTTCTGCAGGGAACGTTCGTGGCATCCAGCAAAGGCGATCTGCCGCCTCAGGTGAACACGCCGGTGCAGGCTCCAGCGGGTCTGGAGTACTACGGCCCCAAGTTCACTACAGACAAGAAGCATTCCGTGCGAGGCGTCGTATGGGTGAACGGCAATCTGTATACGGTCGATCAGCCTGCGGGCACGGTCAAGGTTTACGACATCAGCGGACGATACGTAGGACAGAGCAATGCCGTGGAATCGCCGGTCCATGTGGTTGTTCACAACCAAACTTTGTTCGTCAGTGGGGGAGACCAAGTACTCGCAAGTCCGCTGCCCAGTCCCGCCGGAGATTTTCGACTACTGCCGGTTAAGGGGTTGAAGGTAAAAAATTCGTCAGGCATGGCGTTCAGCAATTCCGGGAATTTTTATGTGGCGAGCCGCACAGAGAACGTCATCCTCAAATTTGATTCCAATTTTCGCCCCGTGAAGTTTCGCTGCGAACTGCCCGACAATCCGGAATTCCTGCTGCACGTTCCGGTATGACGAACCAGCACGCTGGCTGGTTGTGACCTGTCCACGCGCGCGGAAGCCGGGAACTGTGCAGATTATCTCGACATTGAGTGAGATCCGCGGCGACGGAGACCTTAAACTAAACGCACCGTTAAATGTCGGCGCAGTACGCGCCTTCACTGTCCAAACCATCTGACCCGTATGTGATGGCGTCTGCTAGTGTCATGTGCAATGTGATCTTGCGGCTCCAAACGCCAGATCTCGATCAATGCCACCGAGCTCGGTAAGCAGAACACCGTCGTGCAAGGCGAGCATTGGATCCCGAGAAGGAAGCCACGATGCCTGACGAGAATGAACCTTCGAGCAACCAAGAATTAAACTCCTGGAAAGAAATTGCTTCTCACTTAGAGCGGGGAGTCCGCACGGTTCAGCGTTGGGAGAGCGAACTGGGATTGCCGGTTCGACGCACGGGCAGAGGTAAGCGAGGGGCAGTCTACGCCTTGGTGAGCGAGCTGGAGTTGTGGAGGGTGACGTCGGGTGCTGTTGTCGGAAAGGAACTGGATCCGGGTTCTGAGCGTGCAGCAGGATCAGCGGTGGAGGAATCGCGTCGCCTGATGTCGAATATCCAAAGCATGGTGCTGTCCGTGTCGATGACGACTGTTCGTCAGCGGCAGCAAGCGCAAGCTCTGCAGAAACGACTGGATGAAATGAGAAGGCGATTAAGAAAAACGGGCTGACCTGCACCTGATGGGATCTGCTGATTCGCACTCGGAATGACCCGCACCCACTCGAGCCGTACCGGTTCTTCCGCCTCCTACCCCCGCCATTCAGCCGCGCACAGTGAGGACTGGGCACGGCGCTCGACTTACCACTTCGGATGCGATCGCCCAAGGTAAATGGGAAGCGGCTGTGGGCAGAGCTGCCCGTCTAACTGACATGACAATCAAGTCGGCGGCGTATTCCTCCGCGGCGCGGAGAATGCCCTCTGCTGGAAACTCAAAACGGACTACCCATTCAGGTTTGCACCAACTC
>JBLNFC010000517.1:0-2591 GCA_050263355.1 Acidobacteriota bacterium | reverse complement strand
CGGTTGTGTCGGGAACCCACTTCCCCCAAAGATGCGCAGCGTCCCGAATTTCCACGCGGCCATCCTTGATCCAGACATAAACCGGTTTCTCCGCCTTACCCTCGAACACGATCGCGTCGTAGCCCGCGTACTTCACCGCAGCACCAAAGACGCCGCCGGAATTGGCCCCGCCGATGGTATTCGTTAGTGGGCTCTTCGCAACCACGTGGTAGCGGCCCGCGGAAGGCGCCAACGTTCCGGTAAACGGCCCCGGCGCAAATATCAACTTGTTCTCCGGGGACAAAGGATCGACGGTAGCCGGAACCTCGTCCGTGAAAATCTTGGTGGCAAGACCGCGCGCGCCGAGAAACAGGACGGCATCATTTTTCACAAGGGGCTGTTTTGTAACTGCTCCCGTTGACAAATCAATGCGAAGTATTGTCCCGATCCAGCCATTCATAGTGCCCCCTCCCCAAACGCTATCTTGAACTTCGCTGCGTAATTCTTTTTGCGGTCTCGCGTCGAGATGTTGTCGTCAACCCACTCGAGGGCCTGCGTGGGGCAGTAGCGCACACAACTGGGGTCACCGTCGCAGGTGTCGCATTTCAGTGGGGATCTGGCGATGGCGTCGTACACGATGTTGCCGAATGGACAGGCGATGGTACACATGTGGCAGCCGATGCACTTGTTCTGGCTGAAGTCGACCAGTAATTCCCCAGGTGTGCGGTGGAGCGCCGCCGTAGGGCAAACCTTCATACAAGCCGCGGTATCGCACTGCTGGCACATCATGGGAACCGAAATCCCTTCCCGCTCCCAGGTGTAAACGTGAATTCGCGAGGCTGCCATCCGGAATTGCCCTTCATGATGAAGGCTGCAAGCAAGCATGCAGTTCTGGCAGCCGGTGCATTTTTCGGGATGAATCATTAGGACCTTCATGCCCTTCGAAAGGGCAATTTCCTAACCAAAGTTCACGCGGGTAAAAATGTCGCGCAACGGAGCTGAAGCCCTTTACGCAGCGATTGCAGCGGGAATTTTAGCTTTGAAGGGAAACGGGTTATCGGACAGAACAGACCGCAGGCGGGTTGGCCTGGTCAAGTGGAGTAAATGGATCACGGCGCAAGCCCATTGGGGCGCTGCCCGCTTGTGGGCAACGTGCCTCAATACGGGTAGTGGTTATGGCGACGATCGGAGCCTTTGTGGCGATTTGGCGCGACAAGCATTCGTCAAAGACGTTTGGTGAGGTCTCAGCGATGGAAGATCGGTTGCAGTGGAATATTCGAAGTGACAATGGCTAGCCGATACTCGCGCCAGGAACTGTTCGCTCCCATTGGCCCGCAAGGTCAGGAGCACATCCGACGCGCCCGCGTGCTGATTGCCGGATGTGGAGGGTTGGGAAGCAACACCGCGAATTTACTGGCGAGGGCAGGAGTCGGATTTATTCGCCTCGTGGACCGGGACTTAGTCGAATCGTCAAATCTGCAGCGGCAGTTGCTGTTCGATGAATCCGATGCTCACGAGTCCGCTGCCAAGGCCATTGCCGCCGCCAGACGCCTTGCCGTAATTAATTCAGATATAACAATCGAGCCCGTGGTCGCGGACATCGGAATGGATAATGTTTTCGAACTGTTGCAAGGCATCGACCTCGTCCTGGATGGCCTTGACAATCTAGAAGGTCGTTACCTGCTTAACGACGCCTGCACGAAGAACAACGTGCCGTGGATTTATGCAAGCTGCGTAGCTGCAACGGTAATGGCGCGGCTAATCCTTCCCGGAAAGACTGCATGTTTCCGCTGTCTGCAGCGACAGTTGCCGGAGCCTGGGTCGGTTCGAACCTGCGATACATCGGGCATTATCGGGCCGGCAGCGTTACTTGCAGCATCGATCCAGGCATCGATCGCGTTGCAATTCCTGACTGACGAACTCCTGGCGCCGCCGGCGCTGTTTGTGGCTGATGCATGGCATTTTAGCCTCGATGCGATCGCAGTCTCTCGCAGCCAAGGCTGCCCGTGCTGCGCTCTGCGGCAATTCGATTTCTTGAGCTCACGACGGCAGCAGGCCGTAACTCTGTGCGGGCGCAATGCGGTACAGGTCCGCCCCGCGTTCGATCGGCGGCCCGATTTCGGCGCGCTCGCTTCGCGTTTAGGCGTGCTCGGCACCGTGCAAGTAAAAGATCAGCTGCTCCGGCTGGAGGTGCCGCCGTACGCACTCACGTTGTTCAAAGATGGGCGGGCGATCGTCAAGGGCACAGACGATCCAGCATTGGCTCGCAGCCTGGTGGCGCGCTGGATTGGAATTTGAATGTCATCCGGGAAGCAACTCATTGACAAGTTCGGTCGTGTACACGACAAGTTGCGAGTCAGTGTTACAGACGCCTGCGACATACGCTGCTACTACTGCATGCCGCAAGCCGGGAGGGCGTTCACTCCGCGCTCCGCGCTGCTGTCCGTGGAGGAAATCGAAAGGCTTGTTCGAATCGGGGTCACCCTGGGCCTGCGCAAGATCCGCTTGACGGGCGGTGAGCCGCTGGTTCGAAAAGACCTGAGCAACCTTATCAGTCGTCTCATGCGCATTGAAGGCGTTGAGAGTATTGCCCTCACCACCAATGGCGTTTT
>JBLNFC010000516.1:0-2962 GCA_050263355.1 Acidobacteriota bacterium | reverse complement strand
GCTCTCACTCGGTTTGCCAACAACACCATTCATCAGAATGTTGCGGAAGAAAACCATGGCGTCTCCGTTCGGACCGTGTTCGCTGGACGCACCGCTCGTGCGACGACGAATAAGTTCGACGACGCCAGCCTCCAGCGCGTCGTACAAGCTTCTGAAGCCCTCGCACAAGTGCAGCATCCGGACCCAGATCTGCTGCCCCTTTTCTCCGGATCGGAGAACAAAAGCATCAGCCCTACAACAATCCCAAGTCGGACTTTTGAGAGCACGCTTGCGCTTACGCCAGAAGCCCGCGCTCAAGCCGTCGAGCAGATGATTGGAATCGCCAAACGACACAAGCTTACGGCGGCCGGGATCTTTGCCAATGCAGAATCGATTGAAGGCATCTTCAATTCACGCGGAGTCGCCCAGTGGCACACGCAAACTTCGTCCGATATCTCGGTAACGATGCTCGCCGCGGACTCATCCGGCTGGCAAAAGAGCAACTCGCCCGATGCGAGTAATCTTGATGCGCGCGAGTTGGCCGAGACCGCCGCGCAAAAAGCCATCGGATCAGCTGGACCGCAAGAACTTCCTGCAGGGAAGTACACGGTGATCCTTGAACCGGCCGCAGTGCTCGACATTGTAGGGTTCATGTTTTACGACTTTGGCGGACTCGCGATCCTTGATCAGCGCTCTTTTCTGAATGACCGTATTGGCAAGCAGATTTTCGGCGAAAACATCAACATCTGGGACGACGTCGCGCATCCGCTGCAGTCCGGCGCGCCTTTCGACGGCGAAGGCGCCCCCCGGCAACGGGTGCAGTTGGTCGAGAACGGCATCGTGAAGCGGCTGGTTTACGCGCGCCCTACGGCTGACAGAATGAAGCGGTCCGAGTATAGAGATCAGGTTGGGCCGATTGCGCCAACCGGCCATGGGTTTCCTCTTCCTAACGAAATCGGAGAGGCGCCGTTGAACATCATATTTGGTGAACCCAAACAGCCCACGAGCGTAGATGAGATGATCGCCTCCACAGAACGCGGGGTGCTGGTCACGCGGCTGTGGTACATCCGAGAGGTGGACCCCTATGAAAAGATTCTCACCGGCATGACTCGCGACGGTACCTTTCTGGTTGAGAACGGAAAAGTGAGACACGGACTGTTGAACTTCCGGTTTAACGAGAGCCTGTTGCATATGTTGTCGAATGTTGAGCAGATGAGCCGTTCGGTTCGTGCGAGCGGCGAAGAGTCCTTCGACATGGTCGTGCCCGCCATGAAAGTCCGTGATTTCAATTTCACGGAAGTGACCAGGTTCTGAGCTGAGCTCGATTATTTTGGCTGGGTTTTTCGCGATGGGCGTTCAGCCAGCCATGCGCAGGCCACGGACAGTGCGTAGTTTCTGGAAGTCCCGCAAGTGATCTAGAAAGGCACGGTGCACGCGGCTTCGAAAGTGTTGCTTAAGTTGCACGATTCCTACCCGCCGAAAGGCATTCTCATCTGCAAGGGGAATGAATCGGCAACCCTCCCGAGCTTCGACCGCCATCTGCGGGACAACTGATACACCCGTTCCTGCTGCTACCATGGCGAGAATGGTCGTGAACTGCCCGCTTTCGAAGACGACATTAGGTCGCACACGAGCGCGGCCACAGACCGAAAGCGTGTTTTCCCGAAAGCAATGGCCTTCCTTTAACAGCAAAAAGGGATCATTTTCGATCTGTTTCAGGTGTACGCGCCTTGCCGCGGCGAGGCGGTGGCTCTTCGGCAGAACCGCATAAAGCTGCTCGCGGAAGAGTTCGTGAGACAGGGAATGGCTTGCGGGTACGGGCAGCGCCAGTAGCGCTAGATCAATGGTGCCTTGGTGAAGGCGCTTGAGCAGTTCGTCTGTCACTTCCTCAACGACGCTGACTTGAACGCGCGGGAATCGTCGCGCGAAGCTGGCCAGGCAGCGCGGCAGAAGATAAGGCGCAATCGTGGGTATGGCTCCAATCACCAGCTTGCCTCGCTCCGCTCCGGACATCTCCTGGATTTCAAGTTTTGCCGTATGCACCTGCCGCAAAATGGCTTCAGCACGGGGGAGAAAAGCGTCGCCAAACTGGGTAAGTCGTACCGTGCGTCCGAGACGATCAAATAACTTGGTTCCCAGCTCATCTTCCAGTTTACGGATCTGCTGGGAAAGTGAAGGCTGCGCGATGTGTTCGTGCTGGGCAGCGCGAGTAAAGCTGCGGGTCTGGGCGACCGCACAAAAGTAGCGCAGCTGATGAATCTGCATAAAGAGAAATTGCTGTTGCGGGTGCTTCCGGTTGTACTACTCCAACGATAGCTGTGTCAGAGGAAGAGACTATGCTTCCAATAGAAACTATATCTTAGACCTATCCTTGGTAAAGGGGCTAGAGTGATCTGGCAAAGGAGGCTCCATGCCTGACAGGAAAGATGTCCCGGTTGTGAAACCTGGCGATGTCACCCAACGAGTCGGAGTTGAAGTGATTCGAGCTCGCGGTGTAGACGTCGAAAAGCTTATTAAGATGTTGATAGCGAATGCAGCCGCGGAATTTGCCAGTACCTATTACTACTACACCATCCTTCGTATGCACTTGGCTGGGCACGAGGACTACAAAGAAATCTGTGAAGACGCGCGCTTGGAAGATCGTGCCCATTGGGAATTGATCGTCCCGCGTATTTATGAATTAGGCGGGGAGTTGCCCAACGACCTGCCCGCATTTCATGATCAGGCGGGCTGTCGCGCGGCCAAACTCCCAGATCCTCCCACGGCAGTGAATATTCTGACTCTTCTGTTGGAGTCGGAGCGCTGCGCCATCCGCAGTTGGATTGAAATCTGCGACATGACATTCGGGAAAGATCCGCGCACGTATGACATGGCATCCCGAATTCTGAACGAAGAGATTGAACACGAAGCGTGGTTCATCGAGTTGCTCGCCCACGAGCGCGATGGGAAGAGTATCCCCTCCGGCCACTTCCGCCGCGGTGAG
>JBLNFC010000515.1:0-5077 GCA_050263355.1 Acidobacteriota bacterium | reverse complement strand
ATTTGCTTCTGCAGACGCCCATAGGAAGCCTGCATCGCCTCCGATGTCATGGCCGGCATTTCCCGGAGCAGTTTCTGCCCGGTGGGAGATGAATAGAAGGCGCTCATCGCGGACACGTCAGCACTGGTAAGGTGCTTTTGATAGACCGGGACCATGTCATCCAGAATGCCCTCAATGGGAAAATCTTTGACGCTTTCGTCCATGATTCGGTCAACACGGCCGAGCTCCTCCGTGGTTACGTTGGGATTTTTCCGGCGCGCCATGTCGTGAACCAGGCTCTTCTGCTGCTGCATCATCGAATCCATGATCGCGCGCATCTGTTGCTTGATATTCATGACCGAGAAGAGTTGCAGAACGTCGTCGCGTGTAGCCGGAGTATCCACCCCCGTTTGCTGGGCGAACGCTGATGTTGTTAAAAGCAATAGCACGGCCAAGAATCTGTGCATATTTGTACTAATCCTGATTCCCTTTGTAATTGATGCCCTTGACTCCCAGAAATCGTGCGCCTGATCCTAACTCTTCTTCAATTCGTAAAAGCTGGTTATATTTTGCGATTCGATCGGTGCGGGAGGCTGACCCAGTCTTGATCTGACCCGCTCCCGTCGCTACCGCTAGATCCGCGATAAACGTGTCTTCGGTCTCGCCGGAGCGATGCGAAATCACAGAGGTGTATCCGTTCCTGCGCGCAAGATCGATTGCGTCCAACGTTTCACTGACCGTGCCGATCTGATTGACCTTGATAAGAATCGAGTTTCCGACCTTGCGCTCAATACCTTCCTGTAACCGCTCGACATTGGTCACGAAAAGGTCATCTCCTACGAGTTGGATGCGTCCGCCGACTTCGTCGGTAAGGATCTTCCAGCCTTCCCAATCGTCTTCAGCGAGCCCGTCCTCAAGTGAGACGATGGGGTAATCACGCGCCCACTTTGCCCAAAATCGCGCCATCTCTTCCGAGCTTTTGGTGGATTTATCGGACTTCTTAAATACATAGCGTCCATCCTGGTAAAACTCGCTCGCGGCGGGATCGAGCGCAACAGCAATTTCGTCACCCGGCTTATAGCCAGCCTGTTGAATTGCTTCGAGCACTACCTCGATTGCTTCCACATTGGATTTTAGAGAAGGGGCGAAGCCACCTTCGTCTCCAACAGCGGTGTTGTAGCCGCGCTTCTTGAGCACACCTTTCAGTGTATGGAATACTTCCACCCCCCACCGCAGGGCTTCGGAGAAAGACTCTGCTCCGACGGGCATTACCATGAACTCCTGAAAATCGACGTTGTTATCGGCGTGCGCTCCCCCATTCAAAATGTTCATCATGGGTGTAGGCAGAATGTTTGCGCCGGCCCCTCCCAAGTATCGGTAGAGGGGCACCTGCAAGGCATTGGCACAGGCACGGGCGGCCGCCATGGAGACCGCGAGGATGGCATTAGCGCCCAGACGTTCTTTGTTGGGAGTGCCATCGACATCGATCATCTTCTGATCGAGCCCACGCTGATCGGCTGCATCGAAGTTGGCGAGAGCATCGGCGATTTCGCCGTTTACGTTTTCGACTGCCTTGAGAACGCCCTTGCCCAGATATCGCTCTTTATCGCCGTCGCGCAATTCCACGGCTTCATGTTCTCCGGTGGACGCGCCGCTGGGCACGATTGCGCGTCCCGTCGTCCCAGTAGCCAGAATGACCTCAGCTTCTACAGTCGGATTGCCTCGGGAGTCGAGAACCTCACGCGCAAGAATCGAACCGATATTAGTCATGATTCGCCCTGAGTCCTTTTGAAGAGATAAGTTCTTGGTGTCGTCGTCAACAACAACCCGGCGGATATCACTGCGAAAAAATAGGCTACGCCCGGTCAGGTAGCCAATCCCGGTATAAGTCCGTGCCATAAGTTGAGCCGAAACACGCGATTATAACGGATGTAGCAGAACGCGGTCTGTGACGGCACTCTGACCGCTTCGATGAACGGCGCCAGATTCCCGCCAAGAACAGCATTCGTGATCCGGCACGTGCCTTCAAAGGTTCGCCACCCACTCTGAGTATTGTTCCCATCATCGGCTGGCCTTACAGTCCATTCAGGGATGCAGGATCACACGGAAAAATTGCGCGTGGGTGCGAAAGCACCCGAGTTTACGCTGCGCGCTGCAAATGGCGACGGAGAGTTCACGCTCACGAGTCTCGTTGCAGGTGGAGCTCTCATCCTCGAATTTCTGCGTGGCACCTGGTGACCCAACTGCGTTAAGCGCATGGCTCAGTTAGAGCCGCTCGCTGCAGAGTTTCACAGGGACGGAGCGCAGCTGGCCTACATTGCGGCAGAGAAACGTGGTGGCATGTTCAAGCCGGAAGCATTCCTGCAGAACAATCCCGTGTCATTTCCCTTCCTGTTGGATGAGGATCGCGCGGTTACAAAGCTTTTCGGGCTCTATCACCGCATTGGTCTTGATGCGTTCAACATTGCACATCCGGCAACTTTGGTCATCGATGCCGGCAAGATGATCAGGTATCTGTACCGTGGGAGTAATCAATTGGATCGCGCACCGATGGAGCAGGTAGTGGAAGCCGTCAAACGTATTCGAAATTAGCAAATGTGAACCGGCGTTGCTGTAGCACCAAGAGTTTAGGAGGCAAGATGAGAAAGCTAGCGGTACTCGGTGGTGTTGTGCTGTTGGTGAGTGGCGCCGTCGCGCAGACAAACCTGTCGCTGCCGGCCGGAACCGCTCTGAATGTAAAACTTGAATCTACGCTGGCAACATTCACCAGCAAAAAAGGCGATTCGTTTTCGGGACGTGTGACTCAACCCGTTGTCATGGATGGGAAAACAGTGATTCCCATCGGAGCCACAGTGCTAGGCAGAGTGGGGCGCGTCCGCGAACCGCGGCGCATCGCTGGCAAGCCAACCATCGGAATTGTTCCGGAAACTATCGTTCTGCCGAATGGTGAACGTTACTCATTGGCTGCTACCCTGGTGGACACGAGTTTGCGAGCGGGCACAGATGTCAACGAAGAAGGCCAGTTCAAGGGCGCAGGTCACGATAGCAAGGACTTGATGGAGATGGGTGCAGGCACTGGCGGCGGCATGCTGATCGGCGGTCTCGCCGCTGGAGGCAAGGGCGCTCTGATCGGCGGTGCAATTGGCGCAACGGCCACAATCACTCATTGGCTAACGAAACGTCGCACGGCGATGCTACCGCCCGGAACGGAACTCGTGCTGGAATTGAACCGCCCGATGACACTTTCCAGTGCGAGCAGCGGGCAGTAACCAGATGTTAGCTTCCGCGTGGCGGAACAAGCCAAAAAGAAGAACGCTATCCAGCGGCGCGGTCGGGTAGCGTTGCTTCTTGACGGCCAGAGTTAAAGTGGAAGGTGAATGTCGGTTAATTAGTAAGCAGCGGCTGCCAAGTCGGACTCTCCAACCAGCTGCAACTCAATCCACCCCTCAAGAGGCAGTGCATCCATGGGCAGCTGATTTTCCCAAAGGCTGAATCTCAGCCTAAGGCGGGTGGCAACAGGAACAGCCGGCTTTTTCAAGTCGAAGGAAGAGAGCGGAGTCGCGAGCAACCACGAAAGCGGAAGTCTGAATTCGAAATTTTTGCGGAGTACAACCTTCGCCTCGCTCCCGACTTCTCCCGAAGACTGAATCGGCTTCTCCGGTTCCTCTCCGCGGTAAATTTTCCACGAGTCCAGCGCCGCATTTTGCAATGAGGCATCGAGGCGCAGTGAGCGACGGGGGCGTGGATCCGATGCCCACGACTCGATGTTCACCACCAGGTCGAACGTACCTTGAGGTATTGCGCCGGAAAAGTCCAGTCGGCCATAAACATAGTTCTCATCGATGCCAGCGTATACGGAATCGAGCAGAAAGCTTCGGCCATGCATCGCGCCGGAGCGCTGGTCGGCCGTGTACATGGCCGCGCCAATCCATTCGAAGTAGCGGACCATGTCGCCAGCGACTCGGGGATGGATATACGCTGTCTGAGGAATGAAGGCGGGCCGTGCAGCAGCTCCGATAATCGGCTGAGCCAGATACTCGGGCGCTGTTGCGCCCAGTGCCTGGTACACATTCGAGAGGTGCTTGCGATAGAGTTCGTCAAAATCGCGATCGTTGGCGGAGTGGTGCTCAGGCCCATACCACCAGTTCCAATCGCTGCCCTCCGCAATCAGGATTTCCTCAAAAGCCAACTCGCGCTGAGCTTCACTGACCTTTGGCGCAGCCTGGGCGTAGAAGTCACGTGCATAGCTGAGGTAATCCCAGGCTCGATTGTCCTCAGGAGCTCCGATCCAAACATTGAAATTGGCATGAATCCAGGAGCCGGGCGTCAGGGTTCTTAGCGGAGCGTGATTTGTATGACGCGTGATTGCTTCGGAAACGGTAACCGCCTCTATTCCCGGCGTGACTTCCAATGCGCCGTAGAACCGGCGCAAAAACTCCCGTCCGGATTGCGGATAATATTCCCATGCATTCTCGCCATCAAGAATGATAGGGAACATGACGTCTAATCCTTTGTTAAGAACCGGTTGTGCAGCTTCCTTGATGTTACGAATGAGGTGAGCCGCCGCTTCGGCGGCAGGCATGCCCGAATACACGAATCCGATCAGGTCAGAGACCGTATGATCGCGAAAGATCATATTCATTCGGGTGGCGCCATTTTCGTAATCGTAGACTGTGTACAGCTTGGAAGCCGAATCAGCATTCAAACGACCTGAACCATCGCGTGAAAAGAAGGAACTCAAGCTGCGTCCCAATACGCCTTCATCAGTAGCCATCCACTTGACGCCCAAGCCGCTGGCAATAGTTAGGACCTCTTCTGAAACGCTGCCCTCCGATGGCCATACTCCGCGTGGACGGAGCCCGAATACGCGTTCGTGCAGGTCGAGTCCGCGTTGAAGCTGCTCACGTGCATCTTCCGGGTGCCGAAAGCGATTTTGTGGAAGGGTAAGGCCCGGGGTGGAGACCGCACCTATATTCGTGTCGCAGATGAGGGGCAATATCGGATGGTAAAAGGGTGATGTTGAGAGCTCGATCGAACCACGCCTGGCTGCCGCAGCATGGGCAGGCAGAACTTTGGCCATTAGCTCTCTTTCCTTGTC
>JBLNFC010000514.1:0-5298 GCA_050263355.1 Acidobacteriota bacterium | reverse complement strand
TCTTTTAGAAGCTGAATGCCCTCGTCGTCAAGAAAGATTCCGTGTTCAACGGAGTCGACGCCAGCGCGAACGGCATCCTTAATCGACAGCGCGGAATGCGCATGGGTAGCAACTTTGCGTCCAAGTCGGTGAGCCTCAGCAATTAACGCCTGCATCTCCTGAGGACTGTATTGCTCGAGCAGAGGATCGTCACCTTTGGAGAAGACGCCGCCTGACGCACAGAACTTGATCACATCCGCGCCGTACTTCACGGTTTCCCGGACTTTATGCATGACCGCTTCGATGCCGTCAGCGGCTCCCTCCGCCGAATAATGAAACTCGAACGGGAGCAGATTATTGTCGCAATGTCCGCCTGTGATTCCCAGCGGTGGACCTGATACCTGCATGCGGGGACCGATCACGTCACCGCTGTTGATTGCATCGCGTAAGGCTACATCTGAGTATCCTTCGGCACCGACGTTGCGGACCGTGGTGAAGCCGGCGAGTAACGTCAAAGCCGCGTTTTTTGCGCCAATAAGCGCCTGACGTGCTGTGGAAATGCCAAGTGCCTCGTACCCTCCGCCGGTGGCATTCATGGTCAGGTGCGTATGTGCGTCGATCAAGCCCGGAAGAATGGTTGCAGCCCCCAAATCAATGACTCGCGCACCTACTGGGGTGGTTCCGCTGCTGCCGCTGGTGACTGACTCAATCTGATCTCCTCTGATGACTACTGTTGGTTTCTCGATCAACTGCCCCGACTCGGGATCAAAGAGCTCGGCGGCTCGGATAACTACGGTCGCACTCGTGGCATTTGTCTGGGCGGCAGCGCAACCAATCACCAGCAAAAGAAGACCGATCGCTCCAATGCGATACCAGCACGATATTGCCGGAAGGAGTCTCCTTGATCTTGCACTTCTTGGGAAGAACGACATGGCTATTCGGTTTATTTATAGCGGCTGTCCGCAGCTGTGCTTAAGTGCTTGGACGTGACCAGCAAGCCCAGGTTCTTCTCAAGCAAATCAAGAACGGCTTGCACGTCTTCCAGGGTGTTGTAAAGGTGAAATGAAATTCGCAAGCCATCGTGCCTGTTGGAAACGACTATTCCGGCCTCATCAAAAATTCTCACCAAAGCATCGGAATCGTTGGCCTTTAGAACGACCAGCGGGCCAACACTGTCCGGCGGTGTTTTGGAAGCAATGCCCAACTCGGCCACGCCTTTCAAGAGCCTGGCAGTGAGATTCTTTACGTGCGCTGCGACATTCGCAACGCCAACTTCGAGCAACAATCGAACTCCTTCACCAGCTCCATACACAGAGGGAATAGGCGGAGTGCCGGCCTGAAACCGGCGTGCATTCGGCGCTGGTTCCAGCCGCTTGACGTCGAATGCGAAGGGATTCGTTTGGCCGAACCATCCCGTAATCAAGGGAGATAAAGAGTCAGACAGGGACTTTCGCGCGTAGAGGAAAGCCACACCGGGCGGTCCAAGCAGATATTTCAGAGTACCACTCACATAGAAATCAAGATCCATTACCTTTACGTCTACCGGGCGCGTGCCGCAATCTTGATAGTCGTCGAGCAGCACCAATGCGCCTCGGTCACGTGCGATTCGTACGATGTCCGCCGCCGCTGTTCGAAAGCCGTTGCGAAAACATACGTGCGTGAGCGGCACAATCAAGGTTCTGCAGTCGATTGCGGCTTCGTAGGCCTCTACCGTGAGGCGTTCGTTCTGTGCGTCAATGAACGAGATTTCCGCACCCCGCCGTGCCTGGGATAGCCAGATTTGCCCCATCGTCGGGAATTCAAATTCTCCCAAAACAACTTTTGCCCGCTCACGGAATGAAAGTGCGCTTGCCACGGAGTTGACGCCGGCCGACGCGCTTGCCACCACAGCGACCTCATCTGCCTCGGCCCCAATAAACTTGGCAAAGAGACATCGTGCCTCCTCATATTTGTCAATCCATAAATCCCACGGTGAACCTTGTAGATGCCAACTCCGCAGGTACTCGCCGAATGCCGCCTCGACACGCTTCGAGAGAGCTCCCTGGGAACAGCTGTTGAGGTAGAGCTTGCGGTCGAACACGGGGAACTCGGAACGAATGGAAGCTATGGAGCTGTAATCTGTCACGAACACCCCTTTTGTAGTTTTCTCGCGAAACTCATCTCCTCACCTGGTACCCTCGGCCGAAGAGGTTAGCGGCTTCAGAATGTCGTTCAGATAGTCACGTTCTTCATCGACACGTTGTAGATGAGGAGAGCGTAGTCCGTCGTAGTAGCGGATGGTATGGGTTTCCAGCGACCCGGTATTCGAAGAGATGATGGTGATCGGTGCGGCATTGGACTTGGAAGCCTGGATGGCGCGCTTCAAATCGTCCACCGAAAATTGACGACCACTCACGCCAACAATTTTCATGTACGGACTCAGCCCTGCTTGGCTGCCAGCCATGCCAGGAACAGAATCTTCAATGGAGCCGTCGGGTCTGACCACCAGTCCAATCGAAGCCGTGAAGTCACCTTTGCCGGAGGCATCTTGATCGGCGGCAATCAAGACGTTGGGCTCATCGTTGTAGACCAAACGCCAGCCTGCGCCCGTGATTCCGCCGAGCGGGGCATGAGAGGAGACAGATTGAAGGCGGTCGCGGAAGAACGTGCGCCAGTCAAACGGTGCGATGACGGTTAGTTCTGAGATGAGCTCGTCAAAGTTGTAAGTTTTGACCGTCGGTCCGTCATTGCGCCCACCGAGGAACGCGCGGCAGAAGTCGTCGAGAGAGCGCCGGCCCTGCGTCCTCTTCCGTATGGTCACATCGGCCTCGAGCCAGATCAGCACGCTTTCGGCATAGAAGTCCGTACCGCGGCGGTACGATGACCACTCCGAAGGTGCGAAATACAAGATTTGGGCTGCATTGGATGTGTTCTGAAGCGAGCGCCACGTGCGCCCGGCGCGATGATCCAGCGTGGAGGCCACCCTGGCCAGATATTCGCGGGTTTCAGCCGGTGTCCACAGCCCACTGCGCGCCGTGAGGATCGTTCCTAAGTACGTTGTCAGCCCTTCGTACACCCAGAGGAGTTCACCTTTCATCGGTTGCTGAAAATCCCGAGTCGCTAACCCCGCCGGGCGGCGGAATTGACCGTTCCAGGAGTGGGTGAATTCATGCGGGAAAAGCCCCGCCGCCAGTAGACGCTTGCTGGGATCGATAAGCGTACGCTCGGGAAGGCGATCATCGCTGCTTTCGTGATGCTCTTGTCCTAGGCCTATGGTGTTATCGCTGAGACTGAGCAGGAAATGATAGTCACGATAGTGACGCGATTGGTAGAGAGCGCCTGCTTCCCTAACTAACCTCTTGTACTTGTCGATAAGCTCCTGTGAGATGTCGAGCGCCCACGCGTCATCAGCAACGACGTCAATTTCGTGCAAAACTTTGTCATCAGCTGTGAGGGAAATCACTTTCGTGAATTCGCCTGATTGCACGGGCGAGTCGACGAGGAGATCCAACGCCACTGGCGCGAACTTGATGGTGTCGCCGGCGCGACTAGAGATAGGCAGTGCTGTGTTGAATTTCCATCCCGCGGGCAACCGCAGCGTAGGTTCGAAAGTGATTTGATCAGCAGGCGAACCGGCGGGATAGAGTAGTACTTCGTGCCACATCAGTATTAATAGCTTAGAAGAGCCGGAGGCGCTGAAGTCGATAGTGGCGCCGGGCGCGGAGAGAAGGAAATCCAGGTGTATATCAATGAAATCGGCTCCCGCAGGGACCTCGATATGAAAGGCGTACATATCAGCGTCGTCCTGCTGCCAAGGCAGTTCTTTTCCCTTCGAAAAAAACTTTAGGCCGGCAAGATTCGAAATGGGGCCATCGGGAGAGTGGTCGGCGGGCAGCCACTTTGGGTAGTACAGAGTAAGAGGTCCGGGCGAGGCGGGTATCTGGAGTTCAGAATGGAGGATCTTTTGCGCTGCATGAGTAGCGTCGACAGCAATGAGTATAGGTCGTGTGGACGGATTCTGAGCCCTGGCGAGCAAACAGCCCGTTGCGAGCAGGGCACAAACCCAGATTTGCAGACGACGCTTGATGCGAGTTTTGACGTCCACCCGTCCTCCGGCCTCAAGTGTTTCCGCGTTTCACATGCTTTACCACGCGATTTTGCCCATGAACTGAATGTTTCGGGGACCACCCACACCAAAATGTGAATCGAAGCTGCCATCGTCCGCAGTTGCGGTAATCGTGGTACTTAAGTCAGGGGAGGGTTCGGCAAAGTTCGGGTGATTGAACGCATTGAAGAAGCTGGTGCGAAATTCAAATGAAACCCTCTCACCCAGTCGGAAAGTCCTCTGCAGGGAGATGTCCCAGGCGTTGAGACCAGGCGCCACGATGGGATTTCGAGGACAGTTTCCGAAGGTTCCGGGAGCCGGCGGAGCGAACGCTCCGGATACAACATAGGGCTGCGTAAAATCCGCTAATTGATAGCGAATCGGACCTATGCAGTTGGGACGCTCATGGAAATTATCCACACCGCTTTCGCCGCCAAATGTCAACACCGGCGACGCGAAACCGTCGCGGAAAGTCGTGGTCCCTGATAGCTGCCAGTCTTTCAGGGCGGTGTCAATGAAACGCCCAATCTTTGGACCGGGCACGCGATAAACGTAGGTAATGACCAGAGAACGGCGCTGGTCGAATTCCGAGTTTCCAACGCTATCCGCAAGGTTGCGTGAATCCTGTGGGACGTAACCGCTGGTTCCGAAAAAGTCCTCAACCTCGGAAGCTGTGTCGATATTGTGCGACCAGGTGAAGGCTACCTGTGTGGTGAGACCATGGAAGTCCATGCTCTTCAGGACTGCCTGGAGCGAGTTGTAATCCGACCAGCCGTTTGACGAAATGGTGTTGATCTGACGCAGCGTAGGGAATTGCGTGTTGTAGGGGCGTCGGGATTGGGAAGTATTGGTTGCCGTATTGATGCCGGGCGTGGGCTGATTGATATCTAGAAGTTGGAGTTGGTGGTTACTCCGATTGCCGACATAGCCAAGTTGCAGGACGAACTTTTCACTCAGCTCTTGTTGGATGTTGAGATTCCAGAGTTGCGTGTTCGGTGTTTTTAAGTGGCGGTCGATACTCGTGACATTGAAGGGTGGCTGAGGAGCACCGGTGCCAAATATCGGGACGCCCACATCGAATGGGATCGGTGCTGCAGGAGTGATTGTGAAGCCGGCAGTGGGGCCAATCGGGTTTTGTGCGATGCCTTCCTCGAAATTGTTGAGCGGGATAGTGTCGTAATAGATGCCGTATCCAGCTCGAATCACAGTCTGGCGTCGAGGAATAATGGTTAAGG
>JBLNFC010000513.1:0-15386 GCA_050263355.1 Acidobacteriota bacterium | reverse complement strand
AAGTCCATTGTTTTCATAGATCGGAGGGGGAGGGGGGACCCTCAATCGCGATTCGGCGATGAGGTCCTTGGCTTCGCTCCGGATGACAAGCAGAAGGCATAGGAAGAGCGATGGAGTGGAGCAGCTGTCGAGAATTCATTGTTCCACGCGAGACCGCTTTTTCTGCCGCCACCAGACAGCCGTTCGGATCAGTCCGAAGGCTACCACGCAGAACCAGAAGTCTATGAGTACGCCCAAATCCATTCTGTACACGGTGTGGCGTGCTGCCGGTGGCAAGTGAGGTGACAACAAGAGGTACGCTGCATTGCCCAGCAACACCGCAGCTAGTGACTGCACAAAGTTGATCGCCACACTCTGCTTAGACACCGCGTTCCATCATCCTGTTGAGCGTTGCTGCTGCCCCAACCGGGGACGTCACCTGCTAACATCAATAACGCGAGAGCCCCGGCAGCACCGAGAGAGCCTCGCTTCCTCATCACTTCTTCAGATGCTTGAACCCGGCACTGCCGTTCAGTACGTTAAGGGAATTGGTCCCAAAGTAGCCGAAGTCTTAGCGGCAAAAGGGATCCGCACGGTCGATGACCTGGTTCATTATTTGCCATTTCGTTACGAGGACCGGCTGAATCCGCGCGGAATCGGGGAATTGCGAGCGGGAGAGATGGCGACTGTCATTGCGGAAGTGCGGACATCGGGCTTGTTCCGCACACGGCGAATGCCAATCTTCCAAATGACCGCAGGACAAGGCACAGCCCGCCTCAAGTGCATATGGTTCAACGCCAGCTATCTGAAAGATAAGTTCAAGCCCGGTCAGATGGTTGCTCTTTATGGAAAGGTTGACCGCGGCCGAAACGGGGAACTCCAGATCGTACAGCCCCAGGTGGAAATTCTGGGGGACCTGACTGAAGAAGGCGGCGAAGATGCTGCCGACCAGAAGCTGGCTCAATCACTCGAGATCGGGAGGATTGTCCCCATCTATGAAGCGACCGGCCAGGGACGTCTCACGTCCCGCTGGTTTCGACGGGTCATCCGCTACGCCCTCGACAACCTGCCGCCTGAGATGCCCGACGCAATTCCAGCTATGGTCTGCGCCCATTTGAATTTGATGTCGCCCCGGGAAGCGCTGGTGAAAGTGCATTGGCCCGACGAAGGCGAAAGCCGTGAGGATCTGCAAGCCTCACGCACGCCGGCGCATATTCGGCTTATCTTCGAAGAACTGTTCTTCACCGAACTGGGGTTGGAGTTGAAGCGGCGTCAGCAGAAGGCGCAGAGCGGCATCGCGTTCAACCTTGACGAGCGTGCTCGCAGTGCCATCAAGAAAATCTTGCCTTTTCATCCGACCAACGCGCAGAAACTAGTCCTGAAGGAAATCGCTTCCGATATGGAGAAGCCTTCGCCGATGCGACGCCTTCTGCAAGGTGACGTCGGGTCGGGCAAGACAATCGTTGCATTCCAGGCCGCTATCATCGCGATTGAGAACGGATACCAGGTGGCCTTGATGGCGCCTACGGAAATCCTGGCGACGCAACATTACCTTTCAGCGAGACGCATCCTGGAAAATGCCGGTTATCGGATCGTGTTGCTGACCGGCTCACTCGAACAAGACCGCAAGCGCGATATCCGGCGCCACGTGGCGCAGGGCAATGCTCAATTGGTGATCGGCACGCACGCGCTGCTGGAGGAGAAGGTTGAATTCGAAAAACCGGGACTGATCATTGTCGACGAGCAGCACCGCTTCGGCGTGCTGCAGCGGCTGAAACTGATGAAGAAGGGTGGCGACGTTGGCGATACTCAACCGGAACCGGACGTCCTGGTCATGACCGCGACGCCGATTCCGCGCACGCTGGCACTTACGCTTTATGGCGATCTTGATATCTCTGTTCTCGATGAACTGCCGCCGGGCCGGACTCCCATCGTGACCCGTCGCGTGAGCGACGACCGTGCGACGGAGGTTTGGTCTTTTGTGCGGAAGCAGGTTGCGGCTGGCAACCAGGCGTACATCGTATATCCGGTCATCCAGGAGAATGAAGAAACCGAGCTGAAAGCTGCGATGAAGATGTACAAGGAGTTGAGCCAACGCGTCTTTCCGGACCTGAAAGTCAGCGTGTTGCACGGCAGGTTGGACGCCGAGTTAAAAGACCAGATCATGCGCCTGTTTCAGAGAGGCGAGATCCAGGTTCTGGTGTCTACGACCGTGATTGAAGTGGGAGTGGACGTCCCGAATGCCAGCCTGATGGTGATTGAGCACGCGGAACGTTTCGGTCTTTCGCAACTGCATCAGTTGCGAGGGCGCATTGGACGCGGCGCCGCAAAGTCGTTCTGCATATTGATGACGGGAGGTAAGGTCTCGGAAGTTGGCGAGCGCCGTCTGGACGCAATGGTTCGTACGAACGATGGTTTTCAGATCGCCGAACTCGACCTGGAACTGCGTGGTCCGGGGGAATTCTTCGGCACCAAGCAGGCGGGTATGCCCAGCTTCCGCGTGGCTAATCTTATTCGAGACCGGCAGTTGCTTGAGGCGGCGAAGCGTGAAGCTGCGGCTGTACTCGAAGGTCCTAATTCAGAAATCTCTCAAGCGGAGATTGATCGCGCAATTCGCTACATGCGCATGAAGTGGCAGCATAGCTACGGCCTGGTGGAAGTCGGTTAGTGCCGATCAGTCTTCCTTTACCTGCCCATAATTCAGCACACTGACCATGACTACGCCCCCGGCAATGTTTCCGGTGGTAGCAAGCAACAGCCAATGCAGATACGCCGTAAGCTGGGTCGATCCCGCCAACACGGCGGATAGAATTTCGCCGCTAGTGGCGATGCAGTGGGAGAGCTTTCCAATTCCCACGATGAAGGTCAGCAGCCAGATCATGGCGAGTTGCCCGATGGTCCACTGACTGGCGGTGACCATCCAGGCGACCAGCGCGATGAGCCAACCGCCGATGACGCCGCTCCAGAAGATGTGGGTGCTTGTGCCGCTGACACTCTCGACTCCGAGTTTTACCAGCTGGGAAGAGATTTCGGCCGAGAGAGCTCCGGTCTTAATGGCCAGCGCGGCAAAGCACAACGCGCCTAACACATTGGCTGCGAAGACGGTCGCCCACAGGCGCAGAGTATGCGAAAGGTGCTTGGCGAACTGCTTGCGTTCATCGAGGACCAATACCACGGGATAAAGCGTGTTCTCGGTAAAGAGTTGCGAGCGGCCGATGATCACGGCTATGAACCCAATGGGGTACACCAGAAAGGACGCGAGTTCCTCCCACGTTCCTCCGCCCAGAATGGCGCGGACGGCAGCCACGCTGAGGCCGGTTAGCCCCATGGTCAGGCCGCCGGCCAAACCCGAAAACGCCAAGGTGCGTGATGAGCGTCCAAGTTCCTCGCGAGCACTGTCGACAGCCGCGTCGAAAATTTCTGGTGCGGTGAGCCGGCGTGTTTCTACCGACATCTCTTCCTGGTCATTGGCGGTGGACTGTTTGGGCATCGCGACTTTGATTCCGAAATGCCTGCCGGGGTAACTTGCTGGGCTGATTGCGTGCAAACGGGTGCGATGGCCGAGCATGGGGTGGGGAATTCTCAGAAGATACTTCTTAGCAGGTCACGGCTAATTGCGCGCCGTGACCCAACCGGGATGCGCGGAAAAGCAGCATATTCCAGCCGTCCGGCTTGGGATCTTCAGCATCGGCTCCGAGGCCAGGTCCCCAAAACGTGCCGCCGTCGAGGAGAGTTTCTATGGCACGAATGAGGTCCCGAGCCGCACGCGACTTCAGAACGATCCCTCGGGCGCCTGCTCTGCGCACAGCCTTGGCCAGACTGCCGGAATCATGCATGGTGAAAATGAGAACTCGGCTATTGAGTCGAAGCTTGGCTATTTCTTCGGCAGCCTCCAAACCGCTCATGGTTGGCATGGTGACATCGAGAATCACAATGTCGGGCTTGAGCTCAGATACAAACTGAACCGCCTCCCTGCCATTTTCCGCTTCGCCGCAGATGTGCCAGTCTGGTCTAACTTTCAGGATGGTCCGAAGTCCCTGCCGCACTACTTCGTGATCATCCGCAATAAGAATATTAACGGGCATGGCTCTCCTCTTTGGAGCTAAGCCTTTCGACCTGGATGAACAGGAACACGCTGCTGCCTTCAGCAGGCATAGTTCCCGCAGGAAACGAAAGTCCGAAATCCAGTGCGGCGGAAATCGTATCAGCACAGAGACTTGCGGCTCGGTACTGGGCTGTCGAGCCGATCTGAGACGTACAATCGGCAGGCTGACAGGAATTGGGTGAGTATGGCGGCGAACGTTCGCAGCCGTCCATACAGTCTTTCATGTAGTTACAAGTACATAATTGACTGTGCATAGTAGTAGTATTCCGCCCCATTCCTTACACTGAAGCGGAATCGCCGGAGTCTGGGCGAGGCTGGACCATTGTCTAGTTTCGCGGACCCTCGCGCTAAACGTCCTCCGAGGCTTGTTTCAGATATGTCGAACCTTCGTATCCTGGTAGCGGACGACCATGAAGTCGTGCGCAAAGGCTTGTGCTCCCTTTTGCAGTCGCACGGTTGGGAAATCTGCGGCGAAGCGACGGATGGCCGCCAAGCAGTGGAGAAAAGTCAGCAGTTGAAGCCCGATCTGGTCATCCTGGATATTGGCATGCCTAACCTGAACGGGTTGGATGCTACTCGACAGATCCTGCACAACAATCCTCAGCAAAAGATCCTCATTCTGACCATCACGGATACTGACCAGGTGGTGCGCGACGTTCTGCAAGCGGGCGCCCGGGGTTTCGTCTTGAAGTCGGACGCCGCCAGGGACCTCGTGGCGGCCGTGGAAGCGGTTCAGCAGCACCGCACGTTCTTTACGACACGCGTCGGAGAGATGGTTTTGGATGGGTATCTGAAAGGGGGCAGTCGCGCCGAGCCTACACTCCCCAGCCTTACTCCCCGAGAACGCGAGATTGTACAGCTTTTAGCCGAAGGCAAGAGCACCAAGGAAGTCGCTTCGGTTTTGAATCTCAGCGTTAAAACCGCTGAGACGCATCGCAGCAACATCATGCGGAAACTGAAGCTACACTCGGTCGGAGAGTTAGTGTTGTACGCAGTCCGCAATAACATTGTCCAAGTAGCCAAGGACGAAGGCGGACCCCTGTAGAGGTTGCGGCCGCCTCCCTGCCCGCATGTCACAGCTCAAAACCTAGCCCCACAGCGGCTGCTGCTGCCATAATGTCTTGCGATGAAAGTGGGCGCTGCATCTGAGCTCTACCGCCGATTGCCGTCAGTCGATGAAGTTCTGCGCACACGAGGCATCGTCCGTCTTGTTGAGCGCGAGGGCTTGGCTCCAGTAGCAGATGCCGTGAGGGTTGTCATTGAGCGGTTGCGCCAGGAAATCTCGGCGCAACGGCTAGACAAGGAAGGCCTTCAACTCGCGCTCAAGGGTCTGGCAGAGGCAACGGAGCGGCAAGTCAGACAGGCACACAGCTATTCTTTGCGCCCGGTGGTGAACGCCACGGGCGTGATCCTGCACACGAACCTTGGTCGCGCGCCTTTGTCGAGCGAAGCACTTAAGCACATCCTGCAAACGGCCGCGAGTTACTCCAACCTTGAATTCGACGTTGAAGCTGGAGAGCGCGGGAAGCGGGACGTCCACGTAGAGCGGCTATTCCGTACGTTGTTGGCGGGAAGCGCTGCCCATTGTGACACTGCCATAGCATCTGCGGCGATCTCCACGATCGTGGTCAACAATAACGCTGCAGCGGTGCTGCTCGCCATCAATACTCTGGCCGAAGGCGGCGAGGTGATCGTTTCGCGCGGAGAGTTGGTGGAAATCGGGGGATCGTTTCGTATTCCCGATGTGATGGCGAAGGCTAATGCCACTCTTCGCGAGGTAGGCACAACCAACCGCACTCGAGTCTCTGATTACGAGCGCGCGATCAATGAGAAGACCCGGCTGCTGCTGCGCGTGCATCGTTCCAATTTTCAGATTACAGGGTTTACGGAGCAGCCCGAGTTATCTGAACTGGCTGCGCTGGCTGGCAAACATAATCTCCCGCTGATGGAAGACTTGGGCAGCGGCGCTCTGTTTGATTTACGTGCTGTAGGGATTACGGGCGAACCGGGGGTCGCGGACAGCCTTCGAGCAGGAGTGGACGTTGTTACCTACAGTGGCGACAAGCTGCTGGGCGGACCGCAGGCGGGCATGCTTACCGGCGGGCAGGAAATTATTCAACGTATGCGAGGCAATCCGCTATTCCGGGCGCTGCGGGTTGACAAGCTGACCTATGCCGCTTTGGAAGCCACCCTGCTGGCCTACATCAAGCAAGATCACGATTCCATTCCTGCGCTGCGGATGATGAGGCTTTCCGAGGCGGACATAGCACAGCGAACCGAGGCGCTGGCGGACCGTCTGCACTCAGCGAAGTTAAGGGCTCAGATTATGGACGGCGAGTCGCTCATTGGAGGTGGTGCCGCGCCATCCGCCGTTCTGCCGACCCGAGTTATCGCGGTCACATGTCCCGGTCTGAATGCTGAGGAATTGGCTGCGCGCTTGCGACATTCCGAGCCGCCGATTGTGGCGCGGGTGGGAGAAGGACGGGTGTTGTTCGACCTGCGTACTGTCTTCCCCGAACAGGACGATCTCATTGCCGCAGCTTTGAACGGAATAAGCATGTAGGCGAGCGGCGGCTCTATACAAGTTGGCCATCCTTTACACCATCGGGCATTCCACGCGAAGTTTGGAAGAACTGATCGAGGTTCTTCAGGCGCACGAGATCCAGACTCTGGTCGACATTCGAGCGTTTCCCATGTCGCGACGTCTTCCTCATTTCAACCGTGAGAGTCTGGAGACAGCGCTGCTGGCTGCGGGCGTCCGGTATGTCTGGATGAAGGAACTCGGCGGCCGCCGCAAGAAGACGCTGGTTGAATCGCCCAACATCGCTTTGCGGAACGATAGCTTCCGCAATTATGCGGACTATATGCTGTCCCCGGAATTCAAGGAGGCTGCGGCAAAACTGGTGCAATTGGGCGAAGGTGCGCGTACGGCGTACATGTGCGCTGAACGCGTGTATTTTCGGTGTCACCGCATGCTGGTTTCCGACTACCTGGCGACGCACGGACATGAAGTGTTCCACATTGATGCGACCGGGCCAGTGCGTCCGCACAAGATTATGGCAGAGGCGCGCGTGATAGAAGGCGAGCTCGTGTATCGGGGCGATTGTCTCTTTTGAACACTTGCCTATTTGTTTTCGGTTGCGTGCCATCGGACGCGAACCGCGCCATTCCAGCATGTGTGATAGGTTGGCAGCATGATCGTCGGTACGGGCATCGACATTGCCGAAGTTCCTCGTGTAGCTGAGGCGATCGAGCGTTACGGACGGCGTTTTCTCCAGCGCATTTTTACGGAAGGTGAAATCCGCTATTGCGAGTCGAAGGCAAATCGGGTGGAGCGCTATGCCGCGCGCTTCGCGGCCAAAGAAGCTGGGATGAAAGCGCTGGGGACAGGCTGGAATCATGGCGTGCGCTGGCGTGATATCGAGGTGAGGCGGCAACCTGGTGGCCGACCGACGCTCGAGTTTCACGGCAAGGCTGGGGAATTTGCCAGCAATATGGGGGTTACGAACATCGCGCTGTCGCTCACGCATACGGCCGAGGAAGCCATGGCGCAAGTCATTTTGGAAAAATAAGCGAATCTGCGTTGCAGGCACGGTCAGAAATGAGTTGAACGTGCATCCCATCTCTGAATAGTCACGGCCCGAAACTTCTTTTCTTGAGCCACAGAATAATAAGGCGTAAAAGCGCGCCACAACTGCCGGGTCTGCGGCTCGGGCGCAAAATTGGGGAATACAACCACCCACACCCGGGCGTGGCTTTTTGCAAACGTGGCGGCTGATGCTTCGGCTTCAGCATATTCCGGCAACTCGAGTCGCGGCGCTGTGCCGGGACCGGACCAATGACGGCTGAAGTACTCGAGCGGCACACCACCGGCACCCGGAAACACAGTGTCTCCATTGTGTACCTGGCTGAAAAGGTAATGCATTGAGCCATCCCAATCCTCTTCGGTTTTGTAGGCAAGAACGACGGATGTAAGCGAGAGGCAGAGTCCAACCGCGAGCACTGGTTTTCTGTATCTTGAAGGCCGCCATTGCGGGATGGAGTGGGCGATCACCAGCAGAAAGGCGGGAAGACAGATGATGAGGTAGCGGAAGAAGAAGATGGGCTTGTAATACGAGAGTGGGAATGCGAACGCCACCGGGGCAATAAGCCAGACGTATGGAAATGCCAATCGCCAGCTTGCAATGGATCGCCCTTGAACAGACCATGTTTCGCGCGATTTGCGGAAGCTGATGGCGACCAGGACCAAACAGATTACGAGCAGAGCGTAAGCCACGCCCGTACTGCCGGCTCCGGCGAGAAAGACTCCCCAGTGAATCAACTCCCAGGGCTCCGGAGCAGGAACCCAGTCGAGTTGTCCCGTATTGCGAAACAGTACGTAAGCGGCTGCCGGAACCAGCAACGCTCCTAACGCGAAGAGCGCCGCAAGCAACTTCTTCCAGGGAATCTCCTGTGCAGGAATGATGATGAGCGAGAGAATCTGTGCGGCCAGAGCGAGCACCGCATAAAGATGGTTGTATACGGCGAACGCGGCGCAAAGCACGTAAAGAGACCAGTTTCGCAATATTGGCCGCCGCAGGCTGCGCGCCAGAAACACCGCGGCAAGCACTAGCATCAGGATCATCAGGCTGTAGCTGCGAATCCATTGCGAGGCGCGCACGTGACATGCACTTACGGTCAGGAGGAAGGCGCAGATCAGGCCAATGCGCCGATCATAGAGTTCCCTGCCCAGTGCATAGATCGCGGGAACCGTCAGAACTCCGAACAAAACTGACAGCAATTTTGCAACGACACGATTGTCCCCGAGATGAATCCACGCGCGCAGGATCAAGTAGTAGGCGAGCATGTTGCCTTCGTGCCGTTTCACCAGCGACCAGAACTCCGGCCACTTCATCTCCGCGAACGTCAGGCTGGAAATCTCATCGAGCCACAGGCTTTTACCGGCGAGATGCGGGAGGCGGAACAGAAGTGCGAGAAGCATCAACAGCCAAAGGACGTAAAAAGCGGGACCGCAAGATACGACATCCCACACGCGGTATATCCACTTCAGTGGCCCAGTATTTTGACTGTTGCGATGAGAGTTCAACGGAGATGAGAGAAAGCCACGAGGGGTTATAACACAAGCTCAGGTGCAACGCGCGGCGACCAGCCTCAAGCGTGTTGAGACGCCGCGCATGCCGTATCATGTCGGGGCAAGTGGGGAGGGAATGTGGAGACAGGAAGTTAATGAGCGCAACCAGTACCCTGGCGGAAAGCAGCGTAGCTAAGAACGTGGGAGAGAGCACTCTGGTGGTGGGCGTAGCCCTGTGCAGTTTCTCCTCGTTATTGCTGGAGCTGGCGCTTACCCGGCTGTTCTCGGTCGTCCTCTTCTACCATTTTGCTTTTCTATCGATCTCAATCGCGCTACTCGGACTCGGCGCCGGCGGGGTGTTTGCATATGTTCGGCGTGATTGGCTGTTGAAATGGGATACGCGCTGGCTCGGATCCGCGCTTTCGTTGGTTTGCTCGCTGGCAGTGGTGGGAGTCCTGGAGGTCGTGCTCCATTCGCAGGTGAGCCTGACGCCAAGGGGACGCGACATTCTGGCCCTAACGATTCTCTATCTGTCGTCAGCAGTGCCCTTCTTCCTGGTTGGCTGCCTCTTTTCTGTCATATTCGCGCGCAACGCCGCGAGAGTCTCTCGCTTATACGGGGCCGACCTGATGGGAGGAGCACTCGCCTGCTTGTCGACGGTGCCGTTGCTGAACGTACTCGGAGCTCCTAACGCAATTCTGTTCTCAGCGGTGATGTTAGCCATCGCTGCGGTCGTTTGGAGTGAGCGCTTGCGGCAGCGTTTGGCGGCAACCATTTTGGCGTTGCTCATAGTAGCGGTAATGCTTGCCAACAGTTTTCATCCCTTCATCGATATCATCTACGCGAAAGGCCAGCGCCGGACCGGAGTTGAGTACGCGCGCTGGAATGCAATCTCGCGCGTGGAGGTTGACCGCACCAGGGATGGAGCGAGATACGTCGTCATCGATGCCGACGCTACCACCGCCATCATGAGCGTCGATCCTTATCACCTGCGAGCGCAAGGATGGGAGGCCGGGCTGATGGCGAGTTCGGCCTCGCTGCCCAATGTACTTCGTCCGCACGGGGAATACGCCGTAATTGGTCCGGGTGGCGGGGTAGATGTTCTGCGTGCCGTCGCCAATGGCAGCCCGAAAGTCACGGGAATCGAAATCAACCCCATTATCGTGAACGACGTGATGCGCGGCCGCTACGCCGAGTTCTCGCATCACCTGTATCAGATTCCGGAAGTGAACATCCACATTGATGACGGGCGATCGTTTATCCGCAGCTCTCGCGATCGATACGATGTGTTGCAGATGACGCTGGTGGATACGTGGGCGTCGACGGCGGCGGGAGCGTTCGCGCTCAGCGAAAACAATCTCTACACGGTGGAGGCATTCAAAGAGTACATCGAACACCTCAAGCCGGATGGAATGGTGGCCATTACTCGCTGGGAGTTCAGAGAACCGCGCGAGGCGGTACGCGTGGTCTCGGTGGCTATGGACGCCTTGCATCAGCTCGGTGTAGCGAATCCGGCCGGCAATGTCGTAGTGGTGGCGGACGGGCCACTCGACACGGGCGGCCGTCCCGTGCTGGTGCTCGCAAAGCGGAGTGCTTTCACAGCAGAAGAACAGGCGCTCGTGAGTGAACATATCCGTGCGCATCGGAATCTTGTGCCGCAATATGTGCCGTGGCATCCGGAAGCAAACGTCTTTTCGGATTTGATCAGGAGCAACGATCCGTTTGCATTCGCGCGAGGGTATAAGTTCAACGTTGCTCCGGTCTCCGATAACGCTCCGTTTTTTTTCTTCACGTTGAAAATCGGCCAGGTGATTTCGCAAGGTGTGGCCCACGGCATGGACTGGAAAGTGAACGTAGGCGTGGCTGTGCTGGGACTGGTGCTAGCGCTGTCGATAGCAGCCGTGCTGGCGTTTCATATTCTTCCGCTGCTATTGGGGACGAAGCGCAGACGCGGAATGAATCCAGCGCTGCTCTACTTTGTCGCCATCGGTCTTGGATATATCCTGGTGGAAATCACCTTCATCCAGCGCTTTGTGTTGTTTCTGGGACATCCGACTTATGCCCTCACTGTAGTCATTTTTCTGATGTTACTGTCCAGCGGCGCCGGAAGCGTGTTCTCCCGCAGGTGGCTGAATGAGACAAGTCTGGCGCGGGCGCCACTGCTGGTCATCGTAGGCGGACTCCTCTTCCTCGTGTTCGTGCTTCCCAGGTTGTTGCCGCAAATGGTGGGACTTAACTTCTCACTCAAGCTGCTCATCAGCGCCGTTCTTCTGACTCCTCTCGGCTTTCTTATGGGAATGCCATTTCCCGCCGGCTTGCGAGCATTGGGTGCGAGTTCTACTTCCGAGTCCGAGCAACTTCGGCGAGAAACCGACACCGGCGTGGAGTGGGCGTGGGCGATGAATGCCGCGTCCAGCGTGCTCGGGTCGGCGCTCGCCATGGTAGTTGCGATCCGCTTCGGACTGAATGTCACGCTGCTGACCGGCGCTGTTGCGTACTTGCTGGCAGTGTTACTGAGTCCTGGGTTGCTGAAGTTACGCAAAACATAACTGGCAAGGCTCCGCCCTGCTCCGGAAGCAATTACGTCTGTTATGATTCAGCGTGAATCACCACTGCCGGCTCGCGCCCTGAACCATGGCCGTGCCGGGGAGGAGCGGTGCCGAGTCAGAAGCAGGTCAAGTGGTCACAACTGAAGGTTGGAATCACCGTTCTGGTGGCCAGTGTGACGCTGGCAGTCCTGATTTTCCTGATGAGCGGTACCGGCGGCCTTTTCACCAAGAAGATCCTGATCAAGTCCTACTTCGATAATGCCAGCGGTTTGCGGGTGGGCGCGCCTGTGCGTCTGCAGGGCGTGGATATTGGCAACGTCACGGGAATCCGCATAGTTCCTAATAAGAAGCTCACCCCTGTGGAAGTCACCATGAAGATCACGATGAAGTACCAGGACGCACTTCATCGGGACTCCGTCACGGCGCTCGAAACGGCGGGGGTCTTGGGCGAGACCTATATCGACATCGACAGTTCGCAAGCCAAAGGCGCCATCGTGCAAGAGGGGGACGAACTGGCTATTCGTGAGCACCCCGACTTCAACGACGTAGTTCGCTCCAGCCAGGGTACTTTGCAGAATCTCGACGCTCTCATCAAGCGCCTCGACCGGATCGTCGCATTCGTGGAAAGCGGCCAGGGCTCAATCGGTAAACTGATCTACGATCCGACGCTCTACGGGCGGCTAAACACGACTTTGAATGAGTTCCAGAGCATCGCGTCGGACGTGAGCAACGGCAAGGGCAGCATTGGCAAACTCATAGCCAGTGATGAGCTCTATCAAAAGGCGAATACGACCGTAGACAAGTTGAACCTCATTATTGACGACATTCAGCAGGGGAAAGGCACGGCCGGAAAACTTCTGAAAGATGAAGCGCTCTATAACAACGCCAACCAGACCATCGCCAATGTTCGTAAATTCACGGATGACGTGAATGCCGGGAAAGGCGCCTTGGGCAAGCTGACGCGCGATGAGGAGTTTGCCGCCAAACTGCAGAACACCATGAACCGGCTCTCGTCGATCTCCGATGATTTGGCCAATGGTCAGGGCACCGCGGGCAAGCTTTTGAAGGACCCTTCGCTGTATAACAATACGGACCAGATGCTGATTGAAACTCGCGGGCTGGTGAAGGCGATCCGCGAGAATCCGAAGCGCTATCTGACAATACATCTGAAGGTTTTTTAGGCTCACGTCCTGATCTATAGATCGTCTAACAAGCGTTTGTTGATGTGTCTCGGGGAACTCCACAGATTGTAATTCCGTATCCTAAGCTGCTTGCTTTTCACGTGCCGCATTTCGTGCTGATGATCAAAACACTCCCAGTGATGTGAGGAACTATGTCTTCCTGGAAAGCATTTCTGTTCGTATGTTTGACCGCGGTACTTGGCGCTGCACAGGCCAATCCTCCTGCCACCTCGAACGAGAAGCGTCCCACAGCTAACATGGGCTTTAGCGCCGACATGCTGGACAAGAGCGTCGACCCTTGCACGGATTTTTATGCGTACGCGTGCAGCAAGTGGAAGGCGCAGAACCCGATTCCGAGCGATCGCCCGTCCTGGGGCCGGTTCAACGAGCTGCAGGAGCGGGGCGAGTACATCATGCGCGACATCCTGCAGAAGTACACGAATGACGATGCCAAGCGCAGTGCGGTCGAGCAGAAGATTGGCGACTACTACGAATCGTGCATGGACGAGGGTGCGATTGAGAAGCTGGCGACCAAGCCGCTGGCCTCAGAGATGGATCGGATCGCCGCGCTTAAGTCGAAGCAGGAGCTTGCTCCCGAGCTGATTCAACTGCATCGCCAGGGAACAGACGTCCTGTTCAGTTTTGCTTCCACGCAGGATTTCGGCGATGCCACCCAAGTGATTGCCGAAGCCGATCAGGGCGGCATGGGTATGCCCGATCGCGATTACTACTTGAAGGATGACCCAAAATCGGTCGAGCTTCGCAAACAGTATGTGGCCCACGTGCAGAAGATGTTTGAACTGCTGGGCGATGCTCCCGAAAAAGCTGCCGGCGAAGCGAAATCGGTTCTGACCATCGAGACCGCGTTGGCAAAGGGAGCTTTGGATCGGGTGAGTCGTCGCGATCCGCACAAGGTGTATCACAAGATGTCGGGCAAGGAACTGGCCGCGCTCAGTCCCGATTTTGGCTGGGACAAATACCTGGCTGGAATTGGCGCACCTTCGGTTGCCAACCTCAATGTGACCGAGCCCGACTTCTTCAAGAACCTGAATACCGTGATCGATGCGACGCCGATGGATGACTGGAAGACATATCTACGCTGGCACCTGGTTCACGCGAATGCGCCCATGCTTCCGGCTGCGTTTGTGAATGAGAATTTCAACTTCTTCAGCAAGGCGCTGCAGGGGACGAAGGAACTCGCGCCGCGTTGGAAACGCTGTGTGCGAGCAACCAACGGTGACTTAGGCGAGGCGCTCGGCCAGAAATATGTGGAAGAAACGTTCGGGCCCGAAGGCAAGCAGCGAACCCTCACGATGGTCAACACTTTGGAAAAATCGCTGACTCAGGACATTCAGGATCTTCCGTGGATGGGCGCCGACACCAAGAAGCAAGCGCTGGTCAAGCTGCAAGCCATTACCAATCGCATCGGCTATCCCAACAAGTGGCGCGACTACAGCACCCTGAAAATCGTGCGCGGCGATGCGATGGGCAATTCGCAACGGTCCAACGTCTTCGAATTTCAACGCCAGCTGAACAAGATTGGCAAGCACGTCGATAAGAATGACTGGCCCTACCCCCCGGCGACCGTGAATGCGAGCTACAACTCAACCCTGAACAACATCACGTTTCCAGCGGGCATCTTGCAGCCCCCGTTTTATGACAACAAGGCGGACGACGCAATGAACTTTGGCGGCATTGGCGCCGTGATCGGACACGAGTTGACTCATGGTTTCGACGATGAAGGCCGCAAGTTCGATCCGCAAGGAAACCTGCGCGACTGGTGGACCGAACAGGATGGCAAGGAGTTCGAGAAGCGCGCCACGTGCGTGGCCGATCAGTACTCTGGGTTCACCGCGGTCGACGACCTGAAGGTGAATGGCAAGCTGACGTTGGGCGAGAACGTTGCCGACAACGGCGGCATGCGCATCGCGTACATGGCTCTGATGAGTTTGCTGGCAGGAAAAGAACCGGCGCCTGTTGATGGCCTCACGGCAAAGCAGCGCTTCTTCCTGGGATGGGCAAACGTGTGGTGCGAAAACCGGTCTGACCCATTCTCTCGAATGCTGGTGCAGGTAGATCCGCACTCGCCCGGGAAGTGGCGCGTGAACGGAACGGTTTCGAATATGCCCGAGTTCCGCGAAGCGTATCATTGCAAGGCCGATGCGCCGATGGTGAACCAGAACGCGTGCAGGGTGTGGTAGAACGGGGTTCGCGAGGCGGGAGAATGAACCTGAGGGGCTAAAGCCCCCTCATTGTTGCCGCATACGGCACGGCTGAAGCCGTGCCCTCCCACGTGGCCTCCCAAAATTCTTAGGTCGGAGGGCACTCGCTGAAGCCTCGTCCTCCCAAATGGAGGGGATCTGATTTTGAGCTAGTGAGCGATGGGAAGCTGTCGCGGCTCTGCGCTTGCGTCTGCCTGCTCGTGGGCGTGGTAGCTCGAACGAACCAGCGGCCCAGACTCGACGTGCCGAAATCCCCGCGCGAGCGCCTCTTCTTTTAGC
>JBLNFC010000512.1:0-4577 GCA_050263355.1 Acidobacteriota bacterium | reverse complement strand
TCCATTGATCAGATTCGAGTGCTCGCGTTCGATAACGTCGAAACCGCCGATGCCGGAACCAATATGAACCCCGACCCGGTCGCTGTTTTCAGCCGTGATTTTCAGTCCGGAAGATTGCATCGCTTCATCGCTGGCTGCCAAGGCCAGATGGATGAAGCGGCCCATCTTCTTTAGTTCTTTTTTTTCGACGAAATTGAGAGGGTCGAAGTTCTTAACTTCGGCTGCGATCTGGCAAGCAAAATTGGTAGAGTCGAATTGAGTGATGCGGGTAACGCCGCTCTTGCCGGCCAGCAGGTTCTTCCAGACCTCGTCGGTGGTATTGCCCACTCCGCAAATCAGGCCGATGCCGGTAACTACGACCCTTCTTCCCAAACTACTTGGTTCCTTTCGCGTGTTTGCCGATGTAATCGACTGCATCCTGCACGGTGCGGATCTTCTCCGCATCCTCGTCGGGAATTTCGATGTCGAAAGCTTCCTCGAAGGCCATGACCAGCTCGACGGTGTCGAGCGAATCGGCGCCCAGATCGTCCACGAACGAGGCGTTTGGGGTGACTTCGCCTTCGTCCACGCCCAACTGCTCCACGATGATCTGCTTCACTTTTTCGTCAACGGCTGCCATTTGTCTCCTCAAGATGGGCAGCGCTCGCGGCGCCGTCCGGTCGGTCCTGGATTTACTTGCTTACTTTCGCGTGCTTGTCGATGTACTCGATTGCCTCTTTAACCGTGCTAATCTTTTCCGCATCTTCGTCGGGAATCTCCAGGTTGAAAGCTTCCTCGAAAGCCATAACCAGCTCCACCCGATCCAGAGAGTCGGCTCCCAAATCGTCGACGAAAGAAGCGGTTGGCGTAACCTCGCCTTCTTCCACGCCCAGTTGCTCGATCACGATCTGCTTCACTTTTTCATCTATAACTGCCATGTGCGTACCACCTCTTGGTAAGGAAACGGTTAGTGTAATTGTCCCGGTGAATTTATGTAAAGGAAGAGTCCGAGCGCTCGTACCTGTGTATTGCGGAAGCCCTTAAGAATCCTACCTTGCTGCCGCGAAAGCGGTCAATGAGCTCAGATTTCAGCATTCGCGCACTCTCTGCCGATTGTCGCCTCTCGGAATCGTGAGCGGCGCGCTATCATGTGCGCCATGACTAGGCAAACGCTCGGGAATCTTTGGAGCGCAATACTATTTCTCGCCTGTACTGTTCCGCTGTCATGGGCTGCTCCTTGTCCCGGGGCGCAATCGCGAGATGAAAAAGTGCTACTCCAACAGGAAGAAAAATGGGCCAAGGCGCTCGATCACAATGACGTACAAGCGGTCGGCTGCCTTCTCGCCGATGAGTTCCAGGATGCCGACGTAAATGGCGCCGTGCACAATCGCGCAGAAGCGCTCGCTCGGGCAGCCCAACCGCGCCACGGAACGAATCGCCTCGAGGACATGCACGCCCGCATCTACGGTCACGCCGGCTTTGTTCGCGGCTTGAACCGGGTGGTTGACTCCAGCGGCAAAGTTGTTGCCAGCGTTCTCTTCACCGATTTTTTCGTGTATCGCGACCGCCGATGGCAGGCAGTCGCGGGACACGAAACCATGATCGCGGACAAGAAGTGATGCGAGCCGTCGTGCAGCGAGTCAGCCGCGCCACAGTCACCATCGATGAAAAGGTGACGGGAGAAATCGGTCATGGATTGCTGGTGTTGCTCGGCGTGGGCCAGAACGATAACGAAAGCGATGCTGAGTACTGCGCCGAGAAAATATGCGGACTGCGCATATTCGAAGACGACCAGGGCAAGATGAACCGTTCGCTTCTCGACGATGGTGGCAGTGTGCTCGCCGTTTCCCAGTTCACTATCTATGGCGATGTGCGCCGTGGGAAACGACCGTCATTCGACGCAGCGGCACGGCCCGAACAAGCGAAGCGACTCTACGAATATTTCGTCGAAAAGATCCGAGCAGCCGGGCTGCGGTGCGAGACCGGGCGATTCCAGGAGATGATGCACGTAGCGTTAGTCAATGAAGGGCCGGTCACGATACTTATCGATTCGGAAAAGAAGTTTTAAGCGCTTCGGATTGGAGCGAATGCTGTGGCGAGAGAATCACCTGGCCCAAGAGCCTGGGTGATGCGTTCCACCCTGTACGCAAGCCTCACCCCTTGTTATCACCACTTGCATGAATTCGGGGTCGGTGCTTGGCCCGGGTCATCGCTCCACGAGTAACCGTTCGCAGTGAGACACCCCACAGAGTATGTGAAATTCCTGGAATGTCTTGCTACAGTAAGGACCATTTTCTTGGCTAATGCCTCACAGTCGGAGACCTTGTAAGTATCGGGCACATTCACTGTATCTCGAAATGTGCCGCCAATAGCTCCGCTACAAACTTTACCCGCGCTGAAAGAGAGCTCATGCGTGGAGCTCACGGCCTGACTATTGGCGGCGACGGAAGAGGGAATTGCGGTCGAAGATGTGAATATCAAGAACAAGACTAGCAACGTGACCGCCACGACAGTTCTCTCTAACATTTCGACCAATTCCCTCCTCTTTGTGCTTGGCGTCTTTTCTTCACCGAATGGTATAGGTGGTCATCATTCCCGCTTCGATGTGATCGGCGACGTGACAGTGGATCATCCAGGTGCCAGGATTATCGGCGACCATGTCTGCAGTCACCATGCTCCCAGGCAGTAATTCGACCGTGTCAGTGCGGTGAAAACCTACCTTTACTGTTTTGCCGTGCCAGTGCGGAGTGTGCAGGTCGACTTCGTTGCCCATTCCGAGCAGATACCATCGCACTTTGTCACCACTATTCATTTCAAGCCCACGCAGATTGCCGAAGATGTAGCCATTGATGCCGTGCATCAGGCCAGGTTCTTCTCCGTTGAGCTCGTTGAATATCACAAATGCCATCACGAACTCGCGGTTGACATCACGCGGCGATCCATCCGGGCGCGCCATACCTCTGCGCGTAATGATGATGGGACCGAGCAGGCCCGCGTTGGTCTCCTGCGGCTCGTTCACGTGCGAGTGATACCACCAGACCAGCGAACTCGGATCGCCCAAACCGGGACCGCTGTCCTCATCGGCAAACCAGTGGTACTCGAACTGACCACCAGGCGAAACTTCTGCACCGGCGCCGGCGGGAATGTAATGCGCTCCCTCATTGTCTTTGGTGTAACGGAAGCCGTGGGGATGCACCCCGTAGCTACCGCCCGCCTTGAAGGCACGATTACGAAAATGAACAACAACGTTATCGCCAACCTCGGCACGGATGATCGGGCCTAGAACTCCCAGCCACTCAGGCTGACGCTTCGGAGTTGAAAAGGTGGCGTCTGTATAGCCGATGTAACGGACCTTCGGAAACACGTGACTTCGAGTCCATGGTTCGGGAATTTCGCCCCCGTGGACAAGATTCCGATTGCTGGGCGCGAAATCCCAGACTACGTCTTCCGCCTGGATGTAATAGTGTCTCGTCCGGGCAAAGAGGCTAGCGGGCGCTATCAAAACGAGTGCGAACAAGCAAACGAGGTATCGCAGAACAGTGGACATAGGTGGCTCCTGAGGTGGCAGGATTTCGTGTCAGATAACGAGGAGGAGGCTGGAAGTGCGGAGAAACTGTACACAGCAAAGCGCACGTCCGTCAATCTGAATTTCAATATCGAAATTGCGCTCGATAGGAACTTCGGGTGTCACATCCAAAATTGCACTTCTCTGCACTGTAGGGAGTACTTCCCCGAAACGCAGGCCACGTAAGCACCACCGCAACAAGGCTTCTAGAGTGTCACGATGCGTCTTGAGTTCACCCGCTCCTCAATGATAAGCCAGCTGCACTAGCCAGCGGCTACCCTGCCCATTCTTCCGAACTCCGAAAGCAAACGAGGAGTGCTGGCTCGCATCTGACTTCCAATTCATCAGTTGAACGAATTTGAGCCAGAGATTGAACCATGACCTTAAGACATTTCATAACGTTGTCGATTCTAGCTGCAATCTTTTTCATGTTTGGCTGCGGTGGCGTAACCAGCAGTCCAGATCCCGGGCCCGCACCTGGGCCTGGCCCCGGACCCAGCCCCCAGCCGGGAATTGAATCTCTCAACCACATCATCTTCATGGTGCAGGAAAACCGTTCGTTCGATGAATACTTTGGCATGTTGAATGCCTATCGTCAGGCCAACGGAATGCCCCAGGATGTGGATGGTCTGCCCCCAACTGCCTCCAATCCGACTCTTAACGGAAAAGGAATAATTCCTGCCTTTCACATGATCAGCGCATGTACCGAAGCGCCCAGTCCATCGTGGAACGAAAGCCACGTGGACTTCAATCGCAAGGCTCCGACCTTGGCAACAGCGACCATGGATGGATTCGTGACCACCGCCGCGCGCACCGCGATTGCGGGAGGCTTCCACGACAGGACTGGCATGCGTGCCATGGGTTTTTATGATTCGAATGACCTTCCCTACTACTATTTTATTGCCTCGAATTTTGCTACATCAGATCGCTGGTTTTCACCGGTAATGTCGAGAACCGATCCCAATCGCATGTACTTGCTATCGGGCACCTCGGCAGGTCACGCTTACGCTCTTCCCCCTGGCAGCCCGCCCCT
>JBLNFC010000511.1:0-9532 GCA_050263355.1 Acidobacteriota bacterium | reverse complement strand
CCAGCCTAAATTCTTATTCATACGCCCGTTTGAAAGTTCTAACTTTGTACGTCCGCAACCTGAGAGCAGCTACTCAACTCGCCATCTCAGATTGCAATTTGCACATCATTTCGTAGTCACTTCCTCTGTGGTAACCGACACAATCGACGCCCGGGTTACTTCCATCTTCAAGTTATCAGGCGGCACGCGCAATGTAACCGCGTCATCCTTCATCGCAAAAATCGTGCCCCGAATCCCTCCGCTGGTGACGACCTTATCGCCGGTTTTCAGCGTGTCGAGCATCGCCTGCCACTTCTTCTGACGGCGCTGCTGGGGCAGGATCAACAAGAAGTAGAAGACGGCAAAGATGAAGATTAGAGGCGCTATGCCCAGCCAACTGCTCATTCCGCCGCCCTGCCACCACATCACTGCCAACTTGCCTGTCACACTCTGAGCGAACATGGAACTTGCAGACCCTTTCGCTGCGGATAACTGGCGCTTGCAACAGCGCTCTTTACCTATATTTCACTGCGGGATTCTCTACTCTTTCAGGCCGGAGGTTCCTTCAACTTCAGGCATGAACGGGGATGCCTACGATTTCGGTGCAGACCTGCCACCAGAAAGAAGACGGGCCCTATCCCCAAGTGAAATAGCATCTCGCACCGTCCGCATAGTGTCAAGGTAGAAGCTCAAGTTGTGGACGGTGTTCAAGACTTGCGCCAATACCTCGTTAGATGCATAGAGATGGCGTAAATAGGCTCGGGAGTAGCGAGTACAAACCCGGCATGAACAATTCTCATCCAGAGGCCCTTCATCTGCCGCGTAGCGCGCCTGTTTGATCGAGACTTTCCCCCCTGACGTGAACAAGAGCCCGTGCCGGGCCGCACGCGTGGGCAACACGCAATCCATCATGTCGATGCCGAGATAGGCGTATTCGGCGATCTCCTCCGGAGTGCCCACGCCCATGAGATACCGAGGCTTGTCCTTCGGCAGGTGCCCTAGGGTGGCCTCTACGACTTCTCGAGTCACATTCCGCGGCTCGCCCACGCTCAACCCGCCGATGGCATATCCGGGAAACTCGATCTCGACGGTCCTCTCCGCCGACTCTTTCCTGAGTTCCAGATCCATCCCGCCCTGCACAATGCCAAACAGCGCCTGCATCTCGCCAAGTGGCGGGGCGGCGATCATCCCTGCCTGCGTTGGGCCGGATCTCCGGCGCGGCGAGGACGACCGAACATCGGGTTGGTCGTCACTGTCCTTGCCAGCAGCCCAGCCACCAGCAATTTGCTCCTTCTCGCTGCTGCCGCTCGACGACTGACCACCCCAGGGAACCTCGTGCTTATGCTCCTCAAAGTGCTTCTTGCTGCGCTCCGCCCATCTCAGTGTCAACTCCATGGACTTGCGCACGCGCTCTTTTTCGGCTGGGTACTCCGTGCACTCGTCGAACGCCATGATGATGTCTGCCCCCAAGCCAATCTGGGCTTCCATGGCGCTTTCAGGGCTGAAGAAGTGAGAAGAGCCATCCAGATGAGATCGAAACGTCACGCCTTCCTCGGTGAGCTTTCGTAATTCACTAAGGCTAAATACCTGGAACCCTCCCGAGTCGGTAAGAATCGCCCTATCCCAGGCCATGAATCGATGCAATCCACCCATCCTTCGTACCTGCTCAATTCCAGGTCGGAGGTACAGGTGATAGGTGTTCCCCAGCAGAATCTCGACTCCAAGTTCCTCCAGCACGTCCTGGGGCACACCTTTTACTGACGCCAGTGTTCCGACTGGCATGAATACCGGTGTCTGAACCTCTCCATGCGGCGTTATAAGCCGCCCGGCGCGCGCGGAGCCACTTTCGGCCTGGATGTTGAACACAATCGACATCGCGTGTAAACGCTCTACATAGGACAGGTGCCCTCACCTGCCCGGTCGAGCACAGCTCGACTATACGTGATCCACCTGCCGCCATAGCTTCGCTGACAGAATAGGCATCTGAAACGGGGGCATGTAGTTTTCGGCCGCGTGAAGTCTCTCTTGAGGCGCGATGGGCGACGGATCTGCGTTTCCTGACCACCAACGACTAACGACCGAAGACCGAAGACTGCAGACTATTCAATAATTCTCGTGATTTCGCCGCGAACCTTTCCACCTTGAATCACCAATCTTCCCACGCTTACTGGCAGCTTGAACCGTCGGGGCCCTGCGCTCCCAGGATTGAAATAAAGCACGCCATTCCTTACTTCCTGCTTCGGAATGTGACTATGTCCCGAGACAACCGCGGCGAATCCCGCTGCTTCTGGTTTCAAGTCCAGGTCTGCGGCGCTGTGCAGAATGTAAATGGACACGCCGCCTGCCTCCAGCACTTGAGTCTCTGGCAATTTCCGCGCCCAAGGCTCACGATCTACGTTCCCTCTCACCGCGGTAAGGGGAGCGATCGCGTTCAATTGCTTTACAATTTCGACATTCCCGACGTCGCCGGCGTGAATGATGTAATCAGATCCCCGCAATGGGGCTACTGCTTCGAGTCGCAGCAAACCGTGCGTATCCGAGATCACACCGACTATGATTTGGTTTGATTTCACTCGGGAATCGCTCGAACCGGGTTATCTGTTCTTGTCGAGTGTCTTAATGAATCTCGTCACCTCGACCACGGCGCGCGACACTGTACCTCGCCCAATCTCCTGCGTAAGATCCCGTGCCGTCACTCGCAGCACATAAAAGCGTCCATTGATCGACTCCAAAGAGGCCTCTGCTTTGATATTCGCCCCGATGCCGCATGCCGCCCGATGTTCGACGTTGATGGCGGTCCCCACCGTAATATCGCCCCGTTCACAGTAAGGCTGCAGAGCATGGAATGCGGCGGTTTCCATCAGCCGAATCATGTCCGGAGTTGAATACACGGCGGGCAACTCGGGGTGATGCGAGGTCAAGGTATGCTCAAACTCGACCCTTTCGTGCGCCTCACCTCGCGCTCCAATCGGCACCTTTTTCACAGCCCTCCCTGGGAACCCGCCTGCGCGGGTGCAACCACCGTCTTCGCGGGCGGGATAAGCATTCGCATGCCCAGATATCCTACGACCAGGTCATAAACGATATGAATTGCAATGGGCATGTAGAGCCCAGCGGTCAAGAAAACTAAGGCATGAAAGACAAGGGCCATCAAAAACGTGCCCAGCACACCCCTCCAACCCTGCAACATATGAGCAATTCCAAAAGCTGTGCTACATATGGCGACGCCCAGGGCGCCCGATCCCAAGTGGTGAGAAACGGCGGCGTAAGCCAATCCGCGATACGCGCATTCCTCCGATAGCCCTGCGAGCACGGAGATGATGATCCATAACCGGAACTGTGCCTCGTCATCAGGAAGCAGGATGCGCGCTCGTTCCTTACGTTGTTCGCTCAGCCTGCGGAATCCACGTCTCAAACTCAGCGCAATCAACACCATGTACGCCGCAGCCAATGCCCATGACCACAGTGAAGGCCATACTGGCCCGAAGATTTCAACTGCATTCCGCTTGGCCACAATTATGGTGAACGAAATTATGAAGATCTGCAGAACAATGACCGCGCGATAACGCCGCAGTTTTGGCGGCAGAGGCTGACCCGACTTCACCCGAAAGTAAGATGCCACTCCCACTGCGGGCATGCCGAGCAGAACAAACGTGAGAAACAATCTCATGCTGCCGTCAAACGTCATAGCCTTCAATTTTCTCCTGCTGAATGCTGGCAAGATAGTGATTTGCCTGAGACCTGAAGCAAGCTTGCGGCGAGCGCCCAGCGCCGTTGCATGTTGATGTAGCTGTCATACTTGTGCCGGAGATCCAGGCACAGTGTTGCCCCGGTCGCGGCGTCGGTACGCAATGCGCCCGTCTGCCCACTTCTGTTTCTCTTCATCATCTTCTATGCTGCGAAAGCCCAAAGGACGCGCGAGAGCGTCAGCGGCTATCTTTTGCCAATGCGAAGTTCATTTTCAAAAAATGAGGGTGGCATGCGAAAAACGCTAGGTGAAGTTCTTGTCTTCGGATTACTCCTGATCCTTGCTTCCGGCGCACGGGCCCAGGATCAATCAGTCAGGCGCATTGTGTTACGGGCGGGGCGAATCCTCGATGTGAAGACCGGTAATGTGCTTACCGATCAGGCAATCGTTATTGACGGCGACAAGATTGTGAGCGTCGGTCCGAGTGCTGGCGCAAAAGTAGCCGCTGGCGCCACCGTGATTGACCTGCCTGACGCGACGATTCTGCCGGGATTGATCGATGCTCATACTCACATTACCTTCAACCAGGGTGATACCGGCTACTCCGCATTGGGAATCTCGGTGCCACGTGAGGCCTTAACTGGCGCTAAGAACGCGCGCATTACTCTGATGGCGGGGTTCACCACCGTGCGCAATGTCGGAGCCTCGGGCTATAGCGACGTGGCGCTGCGGGATGCCATCAATGCTGGCGACGTACCTGGACCTCGCATGCTGGTCAGTGGTCCCGCGTTAGGCATTACCGGAGGACACTGCGATGACAATCTGCTGCCTTTCGAGTACCACCACAGCGCGGAAGGGGTCGCTGATGGTATCGAGAACGTGCAGCACAAGGTTCGCGAAGTGATCAAGTACGGCGCCGATGTGATCAAAATCTGCGCCACGGGTGGCGTGATGTCCAAAGGCGATGATCCCAACGCCTCGCAGTACACCTTGGAGGAGATGAAGGCCATTGTTGCGGAAGCGCACAGGCTCGGACGGAAAGTGGCTGCGCATGCGCACGGGGCACAAGGTGTGCAGTGGGCATCGGAGGCCGGCGTCGATTCCATTGAGCACGGCCACCTGATGAACGACGCATCCGTTGCCACCTTGAAGAAGAATGGAACCTATCTCGTTCCCACGCTGTACCTCATGGACTGGCATAAAGAGAACGCCGCGAGATCGAATCTGCCCGATTATGTTCGTAAAAAGATGGAAATGGTTTCGGCCCAAGGGCAGGCGAATGTGAAGAAGGCTTTTGCGGCGGGAGTCAAGATTGGATTTGGCACCGATGCGGCCGTTTATCCCCATGGCTTGAACGCCCATGAATTTGCAGTCTATGTGCGACTAGGCATGACTCCCTTGCAGGCAATCCAGACTGCAACCGTGAATGATGCGGACCTCCTGGCTTGGACAGATAAGGTGGGGACACTCGAGCCGGGAAAATTTGCCGACATCATTGCCGTGGATGGCGATCCGCTGAAAGATGTCGCCACGCTGCAGAATGTGAAGTTCGTCATGAAGGGCGGGGACGTGGTGAAGAATCAGTATTCAAAGTAATTCTTGTCGGCCCGGCGGACAGTAGAATGCTTTTGACGGCTTAAGTCTCCTTGAACTCAGGACCTTCAACACGGAGGCGTTTGCCCCCTACCAAATACGTGCTGCGACTCTGCACCGTCGCGGCTGTTCTCGCCTTCATCGTCCTTCAAATTGTGGTTCGACGATCTCGCGGTAGCCCTCCGAGGGTTCAGCTGAAATCAGAGTCACAGATTGCGAGAATCGGTCTGAGCCAGGACTCGTATCCATGTCTTCTCGTGGAACGCTCGGGGCAGCGTCTGCAGTCCAGCCTGACAAACTGCCTGCCGGCGCTGCACAATGATGCGGCCATCGAGCAGTATGAGGTTGACCTGCGCTCCGGGAGGTTCACGCTGCGGCAGACGGACGTGTTCGTTCCCGACAACATGCCGCTGACGCTGACGCGGGGCTACCGTCTGTGGGACCAACAATCGCGAGCCTTTGGCGTCGGCGGCAATCACGTCTATGACATTTTTCCATATGGTGACCGCTTTCCATACACCTTCATGGAACTGCTCTTGGCAGATGGCGTAACGGTTCATTACGACCGCATTTCTGAAGGCACCAGCTATGTGGATGATGTGAACGAACACCGAGGAACGAGCAATACCGTTTTTGAGAATTCGCAGATCGCCTGGAATCACGATCACTGGGATCTGACCTTTCGGAATGGAACGCTATACCGTTTTCCGGAGGCATACTATGCAAAGCGCGGTGCGGACGGAGCACTGGTGGGAATGCGTAATCCGGCAGGCGAGGAGATACGATTTTTTCGCGATAATCTGCGCAACTTGAAGAGCGTCACCTCTCCTCACGGCCATTGGATCCACTTTGCTTACGATAGCCGCAACCGGATCTTGGAAGCGACAGATGATGGGGGCAGTTCAATTTCCTACTCGTATGACTCGAGTGGTAGGCTGGCGGACGTCAAGCGAAAGGGCACGGTTTTGTGGCGCTACTCCTACGACGAGATAGGCATGACGAGCGTCGGGCGTGGCGGTCCAGAGATTGTGATCGTCAACAGATACGCGCGGGGCCGAATCGCGAGTATCACAATCGAAAACAGCTATACTTACCGCTTTGACTATCTTTTCGGACCGAAGGGGAACGTGATCGAGACGCGCGTGACCGATCCTGACGGAAATGCGACAGCCTTAAGGTTCTAACTAGCCTCTCGGGCAATGCCGAGGCTGTCCTGTCATTCTGAGCTGCTCACACCCGCGCATCGACTTCAGCCCCCGAGGAATCTGCTCTTCGCGCACTCCCCAGCCTCACCTCGACCCGTGTTCGCTCCCGTTTGGCGCCGACACCGCCAGCACATACCACGCGCCATGCGGCAGCCACTGCTCCTGCCAGCGCCAATCGTTATCTGCCCCAGTCTGCTTCCACCTCAGGTCGTAATCGATGTCGTTCTCGTCGCGAAATCCGCTGGTTATTCCGTTCGAGATCCCACCCGGAGCATTGGTGAATTCCCAGGAATCAAAGAACATGTATTCAGGATTGTTCCGCCCCACGCCGTACATCATTGACGAATCAAACGGATTCAAACCCAATATCCAATCGATCTGCGCAGTTGCATACGAACGCAGCTTCTTCTGAAACTCCGGATCGTTCGGTAACCGTTCCGCGGCCAGGCGAGCTGCAGCGGCCATTGACGCCAGTCTTGCATTCTCGCCCTGCCACCATGGTGCGGCATCCGAATCGTGCGGAAAGAAGAAGCTCGTGCGCCGATTGCCCGCCTTGTCCTGCACCAATTCGCGCGCATAGCCGAACGGATTGGCCACCTCGTTGGTGATGCTGAGTTCGAAGGCGAGCGACTTTCTGACAGCATCCAGTACTACCTTCTGGGTGTCGCCATCGGCGACATCCGCGTAATAGAGCAGGCTCACAACCGGAAGTCCGGCGTCAGACGCATGGAAAAAGGGACGGTCTTTGTCGTCCGCGCGCCAGTAGTTCTGATATTTGCCGCTGCTGATGAGGCGCGACATCAGGCTCTTCGCTCTCCGCTCTGCTGCTTCTTTGTAGACCGGCTTCTTGGTTGCTTTGAAGAGTTCGGTGGCGGCCAAAAGGGCGCAGTAATCATCGACAATGTTCTCTTTCCCGTCATTGACCATCTTGAGATTGTTCTTCTCAAGGTACGCGAAGCCGTCTTCTGCAGCTTTCAGATAGTCAGCCTTGCTGAATTCGCCAGGGTACGGGAATGTGCTCGCCAGAGCCAGAGCCGCAATAGCCACGCCACCGCCGGAACGATAGCTGACTTCGTATTCCAAATCGTTCTTGGCTTCTTCCACCATGTCGCGTGGTTCGTTACTGCTCGTCTGGTAGATGCCGAACTTCTTCATTTCCCCGGCGACTTTGCGCTCCTGCGGAACCTGCTTCACCCCGCCGGTTGAGATTGAACGATAAAACGAACCTCCGGGATCTTTGACGCGCACCAAATAGTCGGCGCCAAACATCGCCTCATCCAGCATGTGATCCTGGTAGCGCACGACTTCGGGGATCCCTCGCCGCTGAAGTTCCTGGTAGCCCTTCAGCATGGTGTAGACGACCAACGGAATCTGCTGCGGATTGAAGTAAGTCGAAAACGACAGGTGTGACAGGTGCTTTCCATAGTCGCCCGTCGCATCCCACCAGCCGCCATGGGCGTCAAGCGTGCCGGCCTTCTTTCCATCAAACGGCAAATGACGGTCTGCCTGGTCCATAGCACCCGAACTGCGTTCTTCTTTGAAGTAATAAATGGCCGGCGATAGCGTCTTCCACTCCATCAAGTTCTTCTGCACCGCAAAGGGAAAGGAGCGAACCCGTGCAGCCCCAGAGTTGCACTCGAGGTAATAGCGTCCTTCCCGTGTGAAGCTGTCGAAGTCTAGTGTCCAGAAATACCAGTCCCGCCATTTCTGCACTGGACCAACCGCCTTCGCTTCCACCGGGAGGACCTGCTGGTCAGTTGTGGCGTCGTGCAGCGCACAGCCGGAGAACTTATCAGCAGCTTCACCCAAAATGACCGCATGCTTCGGCGCGTTTGGCTCGTACCCGACGTGATTGGTAAGAATCTTTTGATCGCTCGCGTAGCATGACCCAATACCGAATGACCAAACGGCACATAACACAAGGCAGATTCTTGCTATGGATAAGTTCATGAGGCCGGATCCTCCAGAGATAAGTTGGGAGAGCCCTGCAACTTGCAACGCAACACGATATCAGGCATGCCGGAGCACGCTCTGTGACATTCGACCCTTCACGTGGTGAGAGTTCACACTCCGTGGCACTCGCAGACAAAAGATGGCGGAAAGAGGCAATTTGGTTTCAGCAAATGCGAGCGGCCAGCAGTGTGGAAAGCTATTTCGTCAATGGTGTCGAGAGGAGGCCTGAATGGAGGATGTCCCGATTCCGGCGCGGCGTCTGGTGCCGTGGCGGGAAAGCCGCAGACTACATGATGAACTCGTTCTCGCTCCGCACGATCGGGTGCTGCATCTCCTGTAGGTCGTTCTTCACTTGGTTCAGCCCGTAGACACAGCCTTCGAAATTGTCCGAAAGTTTAGCGAAAAGCGGAGCCACTTTGGAGTATTCGAAGTGTTCGAACTTGGAGACGATGTAGTAGCTTTCCTTACCCGCTTTCATCCAATCAATGAAATTTTCCAGGCGGTTGTTGCGCAACCGGAAGCGGTTGATGCTCTCGGGAAACATCCCCGCGAAGAAGAGGGTGTAATCTCCGATATGTTTGCGGACCTGGCGCTCGCGATCGAATGAGGGCGCGGGTCCAAAAACCGGATCAGATTCCAGGAGCATCTCGCCCACGTCGCTCAATTGCCGTCCGGCTGCGTTCCGCAGCTTGAACAGCTGTTCGGCGTCGCAGAACTCCGCGAGCAGATGGGAGACGTAGGCCACCAGTTGCGGATCACGCAGACCAATTTCTTCGGCATAGTGCCGCCCAACCAGTTCAACGAACAGCTGCTGCAACGGGTGCGATTCCGGTACCATGGGGCCTCCTGAGAACGTACCGCTAAGTTCTCATCGGATGATGTGCGACTTCTTATCGCAGCTTCATCACAAACACAAGTGACTTTCGTAAGTCGTCATTAAGACCACTCACATCTTGTTAGAGGCTGCCCAAAACCGCCGAGTTGCAGCGCTAATTCTTAGCAGCCGAGTAGAGGGACTGCTAATCAAAACCGGTACAGGCGCCCCGGTATTCCATAACCCGGTGCACTGTAATCGTTGAGCGAAGGCGTGGTAATCAGCTTGTTCGCATGAGCT
>JBLNFC010000510.1:0-2634 GCA_050263355.1 Acidobacteriota bacterium | reverse complement strand
GATCTCGGAGAATTGCTGGCGCGTTGCAAAGCGCTGATCCGGCGAGGCAAAGGGCGCTCTTCCCCGCTGATGAAGATCGGGGATCTGGAGATAAACACCGCGAATCATCTGGTGCGGCGGGCGGGAGACAACGTGCCGCTAACGGCAATGGAATACCGGGTTCTTGAATATCTAGCACATCGTGCCAACGCGGTCGTCTCCAAGACCGAATTGCTGGAACACCTTTACGACTACAACTGGGAAAAATTCAGCAACGTCATCGAGGTTTACGTCTCCGGGCTACGACGCAAATTGAACGATGGCTCCTCCCGCCAACTGATTCAGACCCTACGAGGTCAGGGATACATCTTGAAGGGGTAACGTGAAGGGGCGATCCATTCAAAAACGGCTGCTGCTGGCGGTAGTGATCTCGCAAGTACTTCTGGCCCTGGGATTGACCTGCGCGGGCGTCCTTTACACTCGCCGTCGCGTAATGGCGTCTCTGGACGAAAGCCTTCGGGCGCACGCCACGAGCATTGCCGCTTTGGTCCGGTTCCCGGAGGATGGAAGCAAGCGTTTATTATTCGACCAAAGCCTCGCACCGAAGTCGATAGATGGGGTGCACTCGGATGTGTACCGCGTTTCAGCCCGTGCTTTGGGAATGATTGGGCAATCACCTGGATGGCCTCAAGATTTCCCAACCTCCTGCAAGTTGCAAAACGGCTTCTTTAGTGTGGCGTCCAGAGGCGTGCCCTATCGCGTTCTGTGCTTGGCCGAAGTTCCCATGTTGGACTGGGAAGAGGATCAGCCCGCTTACGCATTGGACGTCTTCTACGCGGCTCCGAGTTGGACCCTGCGAAGCGAGGAGCGTGCAGCCGGATTGTATATCGCCCTAGCGAGCCTACTTCTCATGACCGGCACCACGGCACTCGCATGGTGGGGTATTCGACGCAGTTTGCTTCCGCTGCAGCATCTGGCAGATCAGGCGTCACGGATATCGGCATTGAATTGGGAATTCCACAATCCACCAGAGGTGGAATTGACAGACGAGCTGCGGCCGCTCACAACGGCGATGAAAACCATGCTGCAACGACTGGAAAAGTCGTTCTCCCAACAAAGAGAATTTCTCGGCAACGCGGCTCATGAACTAAAGACGCCGGTTGCGATCCTTAAATCAACCTTGCAGCGCCTGACCCAAAAGCCTCGCAGTTCGGTTGAGTATGAGACCGGGATTCTCCAGGCACTCGAAGATATGGAGAGGCTGGAAAAGCTTCTGCATTCCATGCTCCGACTGGCGCGTGCGGAGCAGTGGGCAAATGGCAGATTGAAACGCAACCTCAGTACCATCGACATTGCCAGCACCTGCGAAGCCGCCATTGAGAGGCTCCGCACCGTGGCCGAAAAGAATGGCAATGAAGTTCAGTTTACGTGCGAGCGTCATATATCGTTGCCAGCCGATCCGGAAGACCTGGAAACCGTCTGGGGCAACCTTCTGGAAAACGCCATTCGCTACAGTCCGCGAGAATCGCGTATAGGCGTACACGTCGGGCTTAATGGGAACGATCACGCCAAAGTAGTCGTGGAAGACCACGGCGAAGGGATTTCCCAGTCGGATCTTCATCGCATCTTCGAACGCTTTCATCGTGCCGACGCCTCGCGCGCGCGGGACACAGGCCAATTCGGCTTGGGGCTTGCTATCTCAAGAGCTCTGGTTGAAGCTTACGGAGGCAAGATTCGAGCGGAGAGTGAATTAGGGCGGGGCACTCGAATGATCGTGGAATTACCTCTCAGCCCAGAGTAATCGCCCGGCCTTCAGGTTCCCTTAAGGCTCGCTGGGCAACAATACGCTTACGGAGACGCTAGAGTATGTCTATCCACGCCTGCTTAGACATTAAACGAATTCTTCTGCTGTTTGCCGTAGCATCCATTTCGAGCGTGTCGTTTGGACAGCAGACTTTAGACAGGAATCTATCGCAAATTGGGCAAAGCAATCCTGGAGCTCCCCTAACGCTCACATTGCAGGACGCATTGCAGCGGGCGAAGTCCAACAATCCCCAGTTCCAAGCCGCATTGACGGATCTCGGCCTCGCCAAAGAAGACCGCGTGCAGAGCCGGGCAGCCCTACTTCCCAATGTGAACTACAACATGGAGTACCTGTATACGCAAGGCAACGGCCTGCACAGCAACCAGCCGATTTTCATCGCCAACAACGCCGTCCATGAATACATTGCGCAGGGAAACGTTCATCAGGAGTTTTCGCCCCGTGTCTTCGCCGAATATCGCCGCACCGGCGCTGCACAAGCTCTAGCCCAGGCCAGGGCGGAAGTGGCTGCTCGAGGTTTGGTCGTCACCGTGGTTCAGGCTTATTACGCCCATGTCGTCGCGCAGCGCAAATATGGCACGACCCAGGAAGCGGTTCTCGAGGCGGAGCATTTTCTCGAGATCAGTCAGAAACTCGAAAAAGGCGGAGAAGTGGCGCATTCCGATGTAATCAAGGCACAGATCCAGTATCAGCAGCGCCAACGCGATCTCCAGGAAGCAGAACTCGAGATGAGCAAATCTCACCTTGAACTTGCAGTGCTTCTCTTTCCCGACTTCAACGAGAACTTCACGGTAGTCGACGATCTGCGCCTTCCGCCGCCGATTCCCACCTAC
>JBLNFC010000509.1:0-4530 GCA_050263355.1 Acidobacteriota bacterium | reverse complement strand
GATCCAGAAAAGGTGACGTAAATGTTGCCTTCACGGTCGAGGGCTGGATTGGTTACTGGATGCAGGTTTTCAGCGATAGGCACCGCCACCTTAACCTGGTGGGCGTTGCTGACGTGACTGTTCGCTGTGACGACCACCGGACCCGAAATGGCGCCGTCGGGGACTCGGGCAACCAAGAACTCATCGGAACTGATGAGAACTGAGGCTTCGATTTCACCGAACTGAACTTTCGGGCGGCGGAGTTCGTGAGGGCGCAAGGACTTTCCCAGTATGCGCACTTCTCCGCCCGGCAAAGCTGCTCCGGGCTGCACCGCCTCAATGTGCGGTTTCCCATTCACGTTCTTTTTGCCCAGCAGCCGATCCGAGATTGCCATGGATACCCAGTTTAGATGCCGCAGGCCGAGCGTGCGGCCAGTCAGCAAAACTTACGTGCAAAGCCTCGTGAAATGGAGCAAGAGCTGCATAACAGCGAGAGCAAATAGTCCTGCGCCGATATCGTCCACCACAATTCCCGTACCTTCGGGAAGTTTCTCGAGCTGTCGAACCGGGGGTGGTTTCAAGGTATCGAACGCTCGAAAAAGTATAAAGCCCACGAGAAGGGTTTTCCAACACACAGGGGCTGCAATAAAAGTAATCAATTGACCAGCGACCTCGTCGATTACCACAAACTGAGGGTCCTTGAGTCGGGAAGCGCGAGAAACGAAGGTTGCGGCTGGAATTCCGATCGCAATCGCTAAAATCGCCAGACCCATCGCAGTAGCCGTCTGCAACGACGGTGGAAGCGAGCGACTCAGGAGCCACCACAACCCTACCGTTACGGCCGAGCCATAGGTTCCTGGTGCGGGACGACCCAAACCAACTCCGAAAAACGTAGCGGCGACCCATGCCCAGAGCGGCGCCCGGCTACGTACACGTGAACAACTCTCGTTTTTGGAATAATCCACGATTGTCTTTGCTAAGCCAGGTTGCAGTCAGATTCTAGCGCGATCGGGATAGGCGGGTTCGGTATTCAGATTAGCGGGGGCCGTGGGAGCTTCAGCCGTCGTCGTCCTCACTCTGATGATTTTCTTGGACAGCATCACTGGTGTCGTGTAAGGGAGAGGAGATTACGTAGGCACCACTGGCCCACTTTCCGAGATCCAGGAGCCGACATCGCTCACTGCAGAAAGGGAAGTCAGGATCGGTCCGCTTGACCCGCTTCTTGCAGGTGGGGCACTGCACTTTGATGGAACCTTTGCGAGGCATAATGCGTTTTTGCGGCCGAATGAGTTCGTAGCTATAGGATTCTGGCGACCAGGTCGTAATCGTGAGCTTCGGTAATTTCGCACGGATAGAATTCTCCGGGCAGGACCTCCTCCCCCTCGGGAACATCATTCACGAAAACTTTGCCGTCGATTTCGGGTGCGTGCATCGCGGTTCGTCCTTCCAGGAGTAAGTCAGTTTCGTCCGATGTACCTTCCAGGAGCAGGTCGAATCGCTTACCGATAAGCGCCTTTTTAGCTCTTTTGCTGATCTTCTGCTGGATCTGCATGAGCTGTTTGCGCCGGCGCTCAGTTTCGCGGGCGGAAAGCTTCTTCTCCAGGTGGTGGGCAGCCGCTCCCTCCTCGTCCGAGTACCCGAACGCGCCCATCCAGTCAAAGCGAGCTTCACGAACGAAATCGCAGAGTTCTTCAAATTCCTGGTCGGTCTCGCCGGGGAAACCCACAATAAAAGATGTCCTTAGCGTGAGATTCGGGATGGTCGTTCGCATCTTCTCGATGGAGCGGAGGAACACCTCGGCGCTGCCGCCCCGCTTCATCCGCTTTAAAGCCGAGGCCGAGGCGTGCTGCAGGGGAACGTCGATGTACGAGCAGATCTTTTCGTACGCCGCGATGGTCTCGAGCAGGCGTCCAGTGATCTTGTTGGGGTATGCGTAGAGAAAACGGATCCAGCGCAGATCTGGGACAGCAGCGAGCTTCTCCAGCAGCAAGGCAAGTCCGTCTTTCAAACCCAAGTCTTCGCCATAACAGGTCGTGTCCTGGCCGATCAGCGTGATCTCTCGCACCCCGGACTTGGCAAGCTTCTCTGCTTCCGCAATTACGGACTCGAATCGCCGTGAACGGAACTTTCCTCTCAGCTGGGGAATAATGCAGAAGCTACATGGGTGATCGCAACCCTCAGCAATCTTGATATAGGCCGAATGCTTGGGGGTTGCTAGGAGACGAGGAGTCGTGTCGTCGTAAAGATAGTTGGGCAGGTCAGCAATGGCTCCGTCCCACGACTCGCGAGAGAAACGTCCCTGTTGCTCTCGCAGAATGCCTTCTGCACGAGACTGCAAGATGACGAACGGAGAAGACGGTCGCGAGGGTTCGATGCCGGTTGCGCGAAGGATCGCTTCCAGTTCTCCTGTGCCGACGACAGCATCGACTTCGGGAATATTCTTCCGAATTTCGTCGCGATAGCGCTCTACGAGGCAGCCAGCCACAACTAGCTTCTGAGTCTTGCCTGCACCCTTGAGTTGCGCCATTTCCAGAATCGTATCCACCGACTCCCGCTGCGCCCGATCGATGAACGAACAGGTATTGACCACGATCACATCGGCGTCGTCGGTTTCGTGAGTCAGTTCCGCACCAGCCTCGGCCAGCATACCCATCATGACTTCACTGTCTACCAGATTCTTAGGGCAGCCGAGACTGACGAAGCCAACTTTGCGCCGTTTGAAAGTTGTTTCAGAAGCGCTCGGCAAGCTCGGGAGATCGACAGTGAGGAACTTTTCTACCATGGGATCTCTTTATTTTAACACTGCTCAATGAGGGCTTTAACCCGGCCAGGAGGCTCAAGGCGGCACCAAGGAAGGCAGTAGGCACCACGTCAGGAATCGTCAGAATGCGTGTTAACCTTGGCCGAATCAACGTCTCACAGGAAACGATCAAGCGCGGAGGATGGATGTCTGGAACACGGCTATGCATGGCGTTGCTCGCAGTGTTGATATTCAACGCTTTCGCCTGCGCACAGAAAAACGAATTAGCAGGAGGAATTGGCCGCACTCTGTTGAATGATCAGGCGATCCAACCTGGTCCAACTCCTTTGCTCAACAACTTCGTGCGTTTTGGCAGCGGAACGACCTTCGAGATCAACTATGCGCGTCATCTCAAGGGAAACGATTTCGCTCGACTCGATCTAGAGGTGCCCTTCGTGGGCAACCCTGATGAGGACCTGGGGTCGGGCAATGCGGCCGTGCCAAGCGGGTACGCGTCCTACTTCGTGACTCCAGCGGTGAGAGGCAAGATTTTTGCTGAAAATACCCTCGGTTTTTGGGCAAGCCTCGGCGGAGGTTTCGGCCACTTCGGGTTCAGTGACAAACAAGTCTACGGTGGCGCAAATCCGGGCGGAAGCAAAACCAGTGGACTGCTGCAATTCGGATACGGTATGGACGTGAAACTCAAGGCAACGTTCGGTCTGCGCATTGCAGCCCGCAACTACTGGTCGAGCGCACTTCCGTTTAATGTCGCGACAGGGATGGGCCACCAACATAGCTTCGTGGTTACCGGCGGTGGCTACTGGCGCTTCTAAACTAGTGGGACCCCGGGAGTCATTTCTTTTCCGCAGTGATTTCTTCGAATAGCTCAGGCAGTTGTTGCGCGTCTTCGGACGAATCCGAAAATCGTGCGCTCTCGTAGCAGCTGGTGAATTTCTGCACCCGAGCACGCAGATCTGCATCCTCGATCATCGTCACGAATTCGGACGGAGTCTGCGAAAGAGCCTTTTGCCAACCCCGTCGCGCGACCGCACGCGTCATGCGTCCGTACCAGATCGCGGCAGCGGTTTGGGGTGCGCGTTCAGGGCGAGAAGCAATCCGCCGACAGCGAACAAATTTGGCAAGACGGGGCAGGTTGGCGATCAGTAGGATCAGCATCACACCGGAAACAACGCCCATGCCCCACGCTTGGGAATGACGATTGATATGTGACCGCAGGTAGCGAGCGTGGCGCAAGAGGGAACCATAGCTGCGGCGGCCCCAATTGCGAGTGCTCTCCACCATGCGGCGTCCGGTCAGATTGGCCTCGTGCCCCAATGTGCGCTGGTGAGTGAAATCATAGTTGATGATCCACTCGCGCCAGAACGATTGCACAGCATCCAGGTAGAGCATGGCACGGCTCCAGCCTGGATGGACAGCAAACGGGGCTCCCGGAGTGGGATCGAAGCTGACCCAACCGTAGCCGGGAAAGTATGCCTCGACCCAGGAATGAGCGTTGCGGGCGCGAACGATATATTGGGATGTAACGTCGTTGAACTCTCCCGAACGGAATCCGTTCACCACACGTGATGGGATGCCGATAGTCCGCAACAACACGGCCATCGACGAGGCGAAGTACTCGCAATGGCCCTCCCTGCGGTCAAATAAGAAGTAGGCAAGTGGGTCTCCGGGAATTCGAGTTCCCAACTGCAGGGTGTATCCGTAGTTAGTCGCCAGGAAGCGCTCAATCGACGACGCCCGGTCATAATCATTAGTCGTGCCGCTGGTGATGCGCCGCGCGAGTTCCGGGATTC
>JBLNFC010000508.1:0-3368 GCA_050263355.1 Acidobacteriota bacterium | reverse complement strand
GACGGTTTCTCCCGCAGAGGATCGGGGAGAATTCTAGCCTCGTTGACTTGAAGAGTCGACATCCGACTCGCGGTTGATTTTCACAAATCACCACATACAGAACTTGTACAGGCTGCTCGGCATTCCCGAGTTCAAGTTTGTGATTTGGGGTGAACAGATTATCATCATCAGGCATGTCGTTCACGGAGTCCCTTGATGAGTTACCAAGTGTGCGGATAAAGAAATCTTCCTGAACTAGCAGCTTTCCTGTCTGTTCTCTTGTTTGCTTCTGGGGCGACGACGCCTAGCACTTCGGCCTTGGCCTCGAGCCAGTCATCGAGTGCCCTCCCCTCAACACAGCCGTTCTGCAGATAGATCTCATAGGCCCGATTGCGAATGCGCTCCTCTATTTGGGGCAGGCTCAATCGGTCGCTTTCTGGATGTGCTGGACTCAATCGCATTTGCATACTGCTCGCTCTGTGGCTCAGTCAGAAGTTCGATTCGTTCTGATAGCAACTAAGATTCCGACACGTACCGTAGCCCCTGCCGTCTGAATGTGGAAATCGTGAGTTCTTCGAAGCACGTGCGCGGAAAAAGTTACCGTGTAAATGGCACCGGGGTGACACCAAAAGTCTTTCTTTGGCCGCAGTGCTACTTGGTTTTGGCTGAAGCAGGCTATCGAGCTATGCTGTGCCGCTAAAGAGCCGATACTGTCGCCCTCCCCCGAGCTAACAGCATCGGCTCCTGGTGGCGTCTCGGGACGCGACGAGACATAGCCACATTAGCGGTGAGCACATGTGCAGTAAATGGCTCAACAGTCATGTACTCCATTACCAGCTGCTTGTTACCGGCCCGTTACGCCCGGGCCATTTACGCGGGCAGCAGATCCAAGTAACCTTTGCACATTCGCGTCTCGTCTCCTAAGACCTAGAGCGGCCCGCCAGCGAACCGATTCTCATACCCGGGCCGCTCTCTTCGATCGGCACTCTTGAATTTTGTCGGAGGTGCCATGAGCGTAATTCAAACTTATCCGCGTACGATTTCCGTGATTCTGATTTTGTTCGTTATTGGATGGATCTTGCACAGCCTGGAAGGAAAACCGAGGGCGTAGATTGTCACGCTGCGGCAGTCGCTGAGGTAACCGCATTCCGCTGCGCGACTCAATAACACGCGGCGGTGTCTCGGACTCGAGTATCTGAGGGGCTCCGGATTTTCAACAAGAACAGATTGGAGAAGAACGTGATTTCAAAAGGCATCCTGAAGATAAAGAAAACGGCAGAGAGTTGCGAATAGAGTGGCGCAGTTCTATTTCAGCACCTCGAGCGCAATATGCTGTTCGTGCGTGAAGATGATGAATGGCTGGCGCTGGGCCACATTGTCCCGTTGGACGCAGGTGGAACAAGCCTATCTCGCCGCGCTGGCAAGGCAATCTACCACCGTGGCTGTAGAAAAGGTTTGGCGTGGTTACGCTTGGGCGCGCCATCAGCAAGCAGGTCAACCAACCCGCGCGGGCGCCGAGGAGGATCACTAATTTCGCCGTTGATCTTTCCTTGGGTTGGATGGTGAGTGTAATGCCGATGTTTCAACAGCTATCGATGAACTCTTCGAGGCTCTTAGCGGAAGCGAGTGTCCGCTGGACTTTTGATTTGTGCCGGGCCCCGGTACTCGTCTTTGATTCCGTCGACGACCGACCTTAGCTCATACGTGAGAAGACATGTTTTTGGAGCCGAGCAGCCAGTCGAATATTGGCAGGAAAATGTTGAAGTTCTTTTTCGGCCTAACATGATGTGACAAATGGTGCGCCTTCCAGGCATCCGGCACCCATCTTCCGTCGTGTATTCGCAGGTGGACTTCTATTCCCACCACGATGTAGGTCAGGAACGCTGCAGCTACCCCTGTCAGTATCCGCAGGTGGAGCAGTTGGTCGGGAACAGCAAACAGCAAAACATTGGTGATAAAGATGGCAGTCCAGAATCCGAACTTCATTGTGATGTGCTGGGGATTGGACGGCGCAGAATGGTGGAGAGCGTGACGCATGGCAGCAGGCTGATACAGGCTAGGCCAGTGCATCGCCCAGCGGTGATATGCATACTCGATCCAGTTCGACCATACCAAACCGGCGAAGAAGCCTGCTAAGAATCTCATTTGGCCACCACCATTACTTGCTCGCAGCCCTCACGGTAAGTGACGGAGCGGCAGTGCCTCGGGCTAGAGAACAGGTCGCAATCGATGAGACGGATGCTGGTGAGGCATTCGAGTGGGATATTCAAGTTAGGCGAGAAAGGCTTAAGTCGGGATCGCGAGGCGTAGCCGGTCAGGGTAGCGATGAGAGGTACGCTGACCCAGGCCCGGCCCAACATGAAACGTCTCCTATGTGGGAGGGCTTGCTACTGGGGCGCCCGTCACCGGGAGGCCCATCGTGCTGGGGAACAGTACTCGAACTCCTACCTTGCAGGTGGAGGTCCAAACAAGTCGTTGAAAACACTTGGGCACTGGCGCTCAGGTGTAATCGTCTGCATGTTTGTGACATGACTCTGCCGAAGGGTACGCTCGAAACGTCAGCAAAACGTTCGGCCATTGTTTCAGCGCCCTTACGCACGCAGCAGCTTGATCGTTGACGTTTCCGGCTGGCCGGGCTTTGCCGTTGTGGCATAGGCCAGAAGGGCATGCCCACCTGAAGTAGTTGGTGCCTGTCTGCAACTGAGGGATTGCAGCTTTGCACGCGGAGTAGAAGGCCTTGATGACCTCCGCAGGGGACCATAAGAAGAGAACTCAGTAGGATTGCAAATGCGAGCACAGCAACCAGCATCAACAGGGGAGATCGCGAATAACCATATGGTGCCGTTCATTTGTTACATCCTGGCCAGACTAGGCATCCTCACGGCACAGTCGGTCACCATTGTCCCTGAACATCAGAACCTCTACCGCCCCCTGAATATAGCTGATATCTTACGCCGAGAGCCAATCTCATGATTGCTCTCGCATTTCCTGACATTTCAGGCAGTACCGCGCAGTCGGCATCGCTTCCAGCCGTTTCACCTCAATCTCCCTGCCACACTGGGCACACTCGCCAAAGTTACCTTGGCTTATCCGCTTAAGGGCATCAGACAGTCTTCTGATGGTCTGTCGCGCAACGTCTGCCTTGTGCGCGAGCGTTTGCCTTTCGTACTCAGCGGCAGCTTGATCAGCGGTGTCCGCTAGTCTTGCCGAGTTCGCTCGGGTCTCCTCCTCGGCATTCGCGAGAACCCATTCGCATTCGGAGATATGCTCTTCCAGATTTTTCTTGAACTGCTCAAGTTGCTTGCTCGATAGCAAGATTCTGACCTCGCGCCTGTCAATATTATCCTGCGGGGTAGATATCCCACCGCAACGTCTTGGATGCGTTCTTT
>JBLNFC010000507.1:0-4050 GCA_050263355.1 Acidobacteriota bacterium | reverse complement strand
GCGACTTCGAGTCTTGATTCCGAATCGGAGTCGTTAATCCAGCAGGGTCTCTCTTATCTCATGCAGGGACGCACAACCTTCGTAATCGCGCACCGTTTATCGACAATTCGCCGGGCCGACCAAATCCTCGTGATCGAGCAGGGAAGAATTGTCGAGCGCGGCACCCATGAAGAGCTCTATGCCATGCGTGGCCGCTATTACGACCTGTATACCAAGCAGCACGGGCTCGAGAGCAACCTGTTCCTGGCTCCCGGAGAGGGCGATTTCAAGCCGGCCGACGCTGACGCTGAGCGTAATGGAAAGGAAGACATCGGAGCGGCGGATGCTTTGCGTCTAATAAGAGGAGACGTCCGCTAGTTGAAAAATCCATGAGTTCCAGCCCGCTCGTTCCTTCCAATCTAGCCATCTGCACCCAGGACGTCTGCCGCCATTATCGAATGGGTGAGTCCGTAATCCGTGCCGTCGATGGCATTTCACTCGACATCAAGTCAGGCGAGTTCGTGGCACTCCTGGGCAGTTCAGGATCAGGGAAGTCATCGCTGTTGAACCTGATCGCCGGTCTCGATCGCCCCACGTCAGGAACCGTGATCGTGCATGGTAGAAACCTGGCTCAGCTGTCACGCGAAGAATTGGCCCAGTACCGGCTGCGCACCGTCGGCATGGTGTTCCAGTCTTTCAATCTTATTCCCAGCATGACTCTGATCGAAAACGTCGAACTACCAATGCGCTTCGCCGAGGTGGACCGCGGCGAGCGCCAGGAATTAGCGCGAGAAGCATTGGCCAAAGTCGGTCTCACTGCCCGCCTGCAACATCGGCCGGTTGAACTTTCCGGCGGAGAACAGCAGCGTGCCGCCTTGGCTCGAGCATTGATAAATCGACCCCAGGTACTTCTGGCTGATGAGCCCACCGGCAACCTGGACAGTCACACAGGTACCGAGATCATGGATCTTATTGGCGAATTCAATCAGTCGCTTGGAATGACCGTTGTTATGGTTACGCATGAGCGCACGCTAGCCGAGCGATACGCTCGAAGAATGGTGTCGATGGCCGACGGCAAATTAGCTGGAGACGAGCTTAACTCGGGAGTGTCACTCGCCAACGCGCTGACGGAGAGATCCGTATGAAAGTTTACGATCTCAGCGAATTGGCAGTGCGCAATCTGCGCCAGTCATTGCTTCGCAATTCATTGACGACGCTTGGCATTTCCGTGGGTGTCGCCTCACTCGTTGCCATGCTGGCGCTCGGAATCGGATTGCAGCAGCTCGCGTCTCGACGCCTGAAAAATTCCGGACTGTTCGATACGGTACTGGTCACCTCGCGCCGCGATCTGCGCAGCTTCAATCGCGAGCAGGAAACGAACGGACCGTCGGCGGCAGAAAGTCCGGTGCTCGACGATCACGCGCGCGGCCAATTCGAGAAACTGACCAATGTGCTGGAAGTCTATCCCGACATCCGCTTTGTCACCGAATTGCGCTATGAGGATAAGCCGCACCTCACCATGGTCGCGGGCTTGCCCTTTTCGGCAAAGAACAACGATGCCTTCGACAACATGCAGGGAAGCTTCTTTTCCTCGGAAATGGCGCACGAAGTAATCCTGCAGAAGACCTTCGCAGAAGAGTTGCTGGGAAGGAAAGCAGCGCGGGGCGCCGATGACATCAGTGTTGCCGATCTTGCGAAACCTCTGTTGGGACAAGCACTCGTCATGCGCTACGCCGAGCGCCAGGAGATGCCAACGGGCCCAGGCAGTGCGAGTCAAAGCGACGAGGTGTTCGGCTCCACTTATTCAGTCATTTCGCATGAAGAGAAGCTGAAGATTGTAGGCGTCTCCGAACTCGATCCCGACAGCCTGCGCGGAAATGCGCGAGCACGTGTATTCCTGCCCGTAAAGTTGGCCCAGAGTCTCCACGTACTGCAATCGGGCGGTATTCGCGATACCACACAGGCCCCCAGCAATACCCCCACTTACTCCACCGTGAGCGTGCGCGTGCGTAGTCCCAAGGACGTTGAAGCGATTGAAGACGCCATCAAGAAAATGGGCTTCAACACGTTCTCCATCATCGATGCGACTCGCAGTATGAGGCAGTTCTTTGCCATCCTCGACCTCTTTTTGGGAATCTTCGGAAGCCTCGCTCTTGCCGTTGCATCAATCGGTATCGTTAACACTCTGGTCATGGCGATCCTCGAGCGCCGCCGAGAAATTGGAATCATGAAGGCCTTGGGCGCGAGTGACGTCGAAGTGAAGAAACTGTTCTTTGCAGAAGCCGGCGTCATGGGCGTGATGGGCGGGGCAGTTGGCGTGGCCATGGGCTGGATCATTGGACATGCAATCAACCTCGGCACCAACATCTATTTACGACGCCTTAACTTCCCCCCGGAGCAAATCTGGTTCGTGCCTTGGTGGCTGGTGGCAGGGGCAATCGTGTTTGCGGTGATCGTCAGTCTTGTTTCGGGCCTATATCCCGCGGCACGAGCGGCCCGCCTCGATCCCGTCCAGGCCCTCCGTTACGAGTAAATCAGTCATGCTGCAAATATCCCGATTCCTCTTATTCATCCTGCTTGCGTGCACTGCGGCTTGGAGCCAGAGCCGCACCGAATGCAGCGCTCTCAAGAGCCAAATCCTCCAGCGCCCCGTCCCTTACTGCGTTGTGCTGCCGCAAAACTTTGATGCCGTGCTTCGCGAGCATCCCACCCAGCGCTACCCAGTGCTTTATTTTCTGCACGGGTTGGGCAACAACGAGCAGACGTTATTCAATAGCGGCGGCTGGAACGTGATTCAGGATTTGCGGCAACAGAACAAGATTGGTGACTTCCTGCTGGTTGCCCCTGAGGGACGGCGTAGTTTCTTCATCAACTCCGCCGATGGCAAGACGCGCTACAGCGATTTCTTCCTGAAGGAGTTCATGCCCTATATCGAGCGCAAATATCCCATTCGTGCAGAACGCACCGCTCGCGGCATCAGCGGCATCTCCATGGGAGGCTACGGCGCATTACGATTTGCATTCGCGCATCCCGAGTTGTTTGGATCCGTCAGCGCTGAAAGCGCCGCCCTGATTCCGGCTTCCCCTAAACAACTTAACGCCGCCATTCATGCCGGCACGCCCCTCGGTAATTTGCTGGGACCCGTCTTTGGGGCGCCTGTCAACCAGGCACATTGGAACGCAAATGACCCTCTTGTGCTGGCGCGGAAAAATGGCGTGCGCCTCCACTCCCTCGCGATTTATTTCAACTGTGGAGACAATGATGATCTGGGCTTCGAAAGGGGAGCGGCAGCATTGCACCGGGAACTGCAAGCAGAAGGCATCGCTCACGAATATCATTTATATCCAGGCGACCACAGTCTGGAATACTTCCTCGCACACCTGGACCAGGTGATGGAGTTTCACTGGAAGGCATTTCTAAGAGGGACTGCGCCGGAAGGTAAGCACTGAGCCTTCATCACACTCAGAGTCGCCATTCAAACGTTCCCTGAGCGATTACGTGTCGAGGTGCTTGCTTATGCGGACGCGTCTCTCACTAACTGCAAAGCGGGTTGGCAGGCTTAAGAGCACGAAGGAACACCAGGGCATCCTCCATGGCCTGCAATTCAGCCCGATGCAGCGAGCTTAGCGAGATCGCCTCCGCACGGCTAAGAATGGCTGCTTCGGCGAGGGCTATTTTCTGTGGCAGCTTTTCTGCGTTGAATTCGGTCAGAGCCTCTTCATAAAGCGCTTGCCATTCCGGGTACCGGAGACGGGTATTACTTTGAAATCCTGCTTCGACTTTCATGACCAGCCTTTCGCCTGCGAACCTGCGCTTACTCCCACACTGTAGACTTCGGTCTTTTTAGGTGCGGGTTCAATCTCGACTACCCGTTCGGCGTTCACCTTTTTGCCATTTTGCTCTTCAGCGGTCTTTTTGATTGTTGCCAGCGGAACCTGCTCGAAATGTGTTTTCGCTTTCGCCATCTGTGCACTTTCTATCGCAGCCTTAACTGGCTACGGGGAGACTCTTTACGCCGCCGCGAAGCGGGTGAATTGGGTGTGCAGTGCCTGTCGTCAACCCTGCCGTGCG
>JBLNFC010000506.1:0-2892 GCA_050263355.1 Acidobacteriota bacterium | reverse complement strand
CGGGAAGCGATATCGGTCTGGTACAGCCGCCAGTTCTCATCGCCACCCACATCCTGGGTGTAAAGGACGTGCTGATTGTCGAACTGCCAAGTGAAATTGCGGATGCCGCGCTTCTTGTCGGCCGTGACCGCACGGTCGTCGGACTTGCCCAAGGTTCGAATCCAGACATTTAGAACCCCGTCCACGGGGGCGAGGTAGCCAAGCTGCGTGCCGTCGGGTGAGATTTGAGGGTCCGCACGCTCGGGGTTGCCAAAGAGGACGTTGCGCGGGATGAGAGGGGTAGTGGGTTTGTTCTGCGCCAGAACCGCCGTGGCAAGGACGAACGCGGTCAATATCCATAACGGCTTACGTATCAACATGAATCCTCCTCGGCGCGCAACATCATAGTCCTCGAGGGCAAGCCGGGAAAGAGATTGGTTTGAAGGGTCGCAGACGAAGGGTCGGCCCCGCAATCGGGGCCAGCGCTGAGCGCGAAATTAAGCTGCGAAAATGGTGCAAGGCTGGGGTATGCTTAATGTAACTTCCCCGAAGTTGATCTGCCCCCCAAAGCTAAAGCTCAATTCTTCCGGGTGTAAGGAACATGAAGTCGGTATCCCACAAACTGCGCACCGGTCTGCTGGAGTTGCGGACAAATCGCGGCTCTCTTTACGCAACGCCTTCCTTCTATGAACGGCTTTACCTGCTGTGGATCTTCCGTAATTTTCATAGCCTTACAAGGCGCGTGTTAACTCAGCGGCAGCAGAGATTCGTCGACAGGCTCGCGGAGAGTTCGACGAAACTCGAGGGAGGTGCTCTGCACCGTCCTTGCCTGATCGGCACGGTTGAGGATGTAGGCGAGATTGCGCCGCGAAGCAAGGCGGCGACAGTCAGCACGCCCAAGCTGGTGGAGTTGCCCGCGCGCAAACCGATTTCAGTGATCGCCCCGGCGGTAGGTTCAGAGGGCATTGCAATCTCACGAAAACAGTCGAAGGGCGGCATGGAACTGCAGTCTTCGGGCGAGTTGCGGGCAAGTATCGCCGAGTTCCCCAAGCGAGCGGGTGCGATTGCATCGATACAAAAGTCAGAAGAAGATGACAGTCGGCAGCTCGCAATACGTGAGCGGAAGTGGCCGCGGTGGGCGTCGGTTGCAGCCTCGACTGTCGCATTGCTTGGCGTCCTGTTTTATCTGGCAGAGCTGAGGACGCCTTTGACTTCGGCGGGATTCAAAGCAGAAGAGACTCGTCAAGTGGAGTCTGGTTCACCGCACTTACAATCGTCGCAAGCATCGCCAGCTGCAAAGGCTCCAGCATCTCTGGAAGTGAGGACAGTTGCGAGCGAGCCAGCGGTCACTCCGCTGCCGAAATCAGAGGCGAACACTCGGGCCAAAGTGGAAGTGGCCAAAGCCTCGATGTTGAAACTGGAGTCAAGCTCAAGCCCCCGCGTGCAGATTCCGGGAGCGCCGGATCATGGCCTCACCTATCCTGAAACGCCGGATCCGAATTTGACCGGGGTTGTGAATCTTAGGGCAGTGATCGCTGCGGATGGCTCAGTCAAGGAAGTTACGGTGCTGGATGGACGACGAGCTTTGGGCGCAGCTGCGGCACGGGCCGTGCGCCATTGGCGCTACCGTCCGGCTGAGTCTCAGGGGCAGGCGGTTGAGGCGGAGACAACAATAACGTTCAGATTTGTCGGCGACGACGCAGTCTCCGTCAGTTTTCCTGCGGCATCTGTGCAAAAACAAAATTGACTCCGCACCTGTGGAGCGGGAACTTTGACCGGGTTCGACTTTGAAGGTTCTTGCGCGCGAAAATCCTGAGCGCTGGGACAGCTAGTCTCACCTTCCCCGCCAATGGGATTCTTCAGGAAGGATAGTTCTCAGCCTAGGCCGCATTCACTGCGGCTCTCGACGATATCGCTTCTCTGTAGAGTTCTGCATATTCGGCCGCCATGCGCTGGATTGAGAAATTCTCTTCCACGTAACGCCGTACTGATGCGGGATCGAACTGCAGATTCAGCGCGCAATTAGACAGTTCGCGCACGGAGCGGCAAATGTATCCTGAAACTCCAGTGCGAACGACCTCGGGCACCGAACCACCGGGGAGTGCCAGTACGGGTGTGCCGCAAGCCATAGCTTCGACCATAACGAGGCCGAAAGGTTCGCTCCATTGAATAGGAAATAACATCGCCATTGAGTTGCCGAGCAACTCATTTTTAATTTGCAGATTGGCTGGACCAATGTATTGCACCAGCTTGCCATCGATCTGCGGCTTGATTTTTGCCTCGAAGTACGGCCTGAATTGGGGCTGCACGTCGCCAGCCATCTTCAACGGTATGCCGGTTCGCTTGGCCACGTCGATCGCGAGGTGCGTACCCTTGATGGGAGCGATGCGTCCAATGAAGCTCAGGTAGTTCTGTTTCCGTGTCTGGAGTTGGTATTGCGACAAATCAATGCCATGGTGGATCACACGGGTCCGCGGCATCGACTCTCTCGCACACTGCGCCTTGCTGATGCACACGTAATAGACATTGGGATAGCGATGGTAGAGTTGCGTCAAACGCGCCTCGTTAGGACCATGCAGGGTGAGCACGGTGCGCAGGCCGGCAATATGCGTGTACGTAAGCGCCGGGGCCGATTGCACGTGAATCAATTCACAGCTCCGAGCGGCATGTTCCACCGCCCAGGCTGTATGATCCATCTCCATAATCATTGCTTCAGTCTCAGACTTAATAGGCCAGTGGGTATGTTCGTAGCGCCAATGGCGCTCAACATTCACGGTGGAATCTCCGTTAGCGTAAACCACCACGTCGATTCCGTTTTGCTTCAGGCCTTCGGCAAGTTGCGCGACGAACAGCTCAGTTCCGCCGTAATCTTTCGGTGGAACGGCGATGAACGGGGGGGCGATCAGAGCAATC
>JBLNFC010000505.1:0-6651 GCA_050263355.1 Acidobacteriota bacterium | reverse complement strand
GTCACCTTTAATGCGGGTTTCGCTAAGGTCTGCGGAAAAGCTGAGACCCCGGCGAGCAGGACAGTCGCCAGAAGTCTAAGCCGTTGACCCCGAAGCAGCGTAGTTTTCATGTAACCTGCATGTATTCAGGCGCGCGAGGACTGTGCGGCATTCTCAACGTCGGCTGTCTCCATTGCCTCAATAATGTGATCGGCGAACTCCGAGGTGCCCGCCTTGCCGCCCACATCCCGGGTTAACTTCTCGCGATCGCGATAAACCTTCTCCAGCGCGTTCCGGATCCTCAAAGCGGCCTCGTGCTCCCCGATGTGGCGCAACATGAGCAGGCTTGATCGAAGTACCGCCGTTGGATTTGCCATGTTTTTTCCCGCAATGTCGGGAGCGGACCCATGCACGGCTTCGAAAATGGCATGTTGATCGCCGATGTTGGCGCCGGGAACGAAGCCCAGTCCGCCCACGAAAGCCGCGCAAAGATCGGAGATGATGTCGCCGTAAAGATTCTCCAGCAGCAGTACATCGTACTGATAAGGATTCATCACCAGCTGCATGCAGGTGTTGTCCACAATGTGCTCGCCGTAAGTGATCTCTGGGTACTCCTTGGAAACGTTCCTTGAACAGCGGATGAAAAGTCCGTCGGACATCTTCATGATGTTCGCCTTGTGGATGGCGTGGATCTTCTTCCGCCCATTCTTCCGGGCGTAATCGAAGGCAAAGCGGGCGATGCGGGTAGAAGCCTTCTCAGTAATGATCTTTAGACTCTCGACTACTCCAGGCACGACCTCATGTTCGATTCCGGAATAAAGTCCCTCCGTATTCTCTCGAAGAATGATCAGGTCAACATCGGGATAACGGGTTGGGATGTGCGGCAGATTTCGGATCGGCCTGAAGTTCGCATAAAGCTCGAACTTCTTCCGCAGTGCGACATTGATACTGGCGAAGCCACCGCCTACGGGCGTTGTGACAGGCCCTTTAAGGGCCACGCGATTGCGGTCGATCGAATCGAGAAGTTCTTTAGGAATGTATTCGTGATACTTCTCGTAAGCCTCGGCTCCCGCCTGAAAAGTTTCCCATTCGAATTTCAATCCAGTTGCTTCGAGGATGCGGACGGTTGCCTTCGTAACTTCAGGGCCGATACCGTCGCCGGGGATAAGTGTGATCTTGTGAGTCATATAGTCCTGCGGCCAGCTTCAAACGCCTTTGGGAGTACCACTAAGCGCTGCGGCGTAGTTTCAACACTGGGGCTAGCAGAGCCGGGCAAGTCCGTTACTGCTTCGCGCTCCGCGCCCGGAGATCCGGGGGTTCCTTGGTCTTGAGCAGGTCCTTCAGTTCCGCCATGAATTCTTTTACATCCTTGAAATCCAGGTACACGGAGGCGAAGCGCACGTAAGCGACTTTGTCATGTTTACGCAATCGGTTCATGATTAGCTCTCCGATTTCGGTCGTTTTGCGTTCACGCTCCGCAGATTCGATAACGAAGCCTTCTGCGTCATTGACGATCTGCTCCAGCTTGCTGATTGGCACCGGCCGTTTCTCGCAGGCACGCAATAATCCGTTCAGAACCTTTTGCCGATCGAATTTCTCCCGGCGGCCATCTTTTTTCACCACCATGTAGGGAATCTCGTCGATGCGCTCGTAGGTAGTGAAGCGCTTTTCGCATTTCAGACACTCGCGCCGCCGCCGGATTGAATCCGCTTCTTTACTCTCGCGCGAATCCACTACCTTGTCGTTTGCAAAACCGCAGAAAGGACACTTCATGGCGCGCTAAAGGAACCCCGTGCTGCTCAATAACTTAGTCGAAGGATGCATTGTAACAGGGGTTTCACGATCACAGGCAGTAGCGACTCCTCGGAACCGAATGTCGTGGTTGCAGCTAGACTAGTGCGCCGCGGAGTCGGGCGGGACTGTCTCCAGTTCCTCCTGTTGATGGCTTTCTTCTGAGAGCTTGCGCAGAGAGAGACGCTCGCGGTGAGCCAGAACTAATCCGATCGGAAGCACGGCCACAAAAGTGACCAGCCACAGCATGATTCCGCAACTTGCTGCCAGTTCTTTGGGAATGTTGAACACGTGATCGAGGGCGCTGATGGTAGCCAGTTGAGATCCACCGCCGACGCCAGGCAATTGAACCATCGAGCCGATCATGCTCGATCCCATGAGCAGGAGAACCTTGGTCACGCTCATCGCGTGCATTGGCGCGCCATAGGCGTGCGTCACTTCCTTGTAGGACACAGCAATGATCCACCACATCAAGATGGAGACTGCGGATAGCTCAACAAAGGAGATGAGATCGTGAATCGTGTCTAAGCCAGCGGCGAACTCGCGGACCCGTAGCGCGATGCGGTGCCCGAGATTGGCCGCAAGGTGTGAAAAGCGCTGCTCCACCCAGTTGGCTAGCGCGGTTCCTTTGTAAGCAACGGCTATCGCTCCAATCAGTAAACCGAGAACCAGCAGCGTGAGCGCGTATCCGGTGAGATGCAACCAGTGATTCACTTCCGGGCGCGTGGCTGCAAATGCCCGTAATTTCGAAGGAAGAAAGATCGCCGAGACCATCAGGATGGTGAAGCCAGCCACATCGAAAATGCGTTCGACCGCCCACACCGCGACTTGCGATGCAAAACTCAGGTTTTCCCGACGGGCGATCAGATAGGGCCGGATTAGCTCACCAGGACGCCCCAACACTGCCAGGCCGGTGAATCCCACGAGTGTGGAAGAAATCAGACCAATGAGGGAAGCGCGCTTGCGCACGGGTCGGAGGAAGATTTTCCAGCGAAGCGCACGGAGAAAATACGCAATGTAAATGAGAATGATGCCGTGAACGATGTGATGCCAGTCAGGACGATATTCGAAAAACCTCGCCCAGTCGAAGTTCTTCCAGGTCCGGAACTGGAGATAGACCAGCACCGCCAAAACAATGATAACCGCTGAACTGACCAGAAGGCGCTTACGATCCATCTTGAGCACGTCCCTGTGTGAAGGTATATGACAACATGGGAAGGGTCAACGCGCGGCACGGTGAGGGAGACGCGAATGATGAGCGGAAATCATTCGCAGATAGAAGAGCAACAGGAATAGCTCAGCGGCTGCCGCCCGCGGCGGCGCTGCCCGGAACCGTAGAGCGAACAGCTTCAGTGGTCCTATTGGATGATTGAATTTTTGGTTTGCTTTTTCGCGGAACCGCAGCGGCTTTTTGTTCGGCGAGTTTCTTTTTGTTGTATTCGCGGATGATGCGAGCGACATAAGCACGCGTTTCGAGATATGGAGGAACTCCATGATACTGATCGACCCGGTGCGGCCCGGCATTGTAGGCAGCTAGCGCTTTCGGAACGTCGTAGTTATATTTCTCCAGCAGCGAGCGCAGATATCGTGTGCCACCATCCACATTCGCGGTTGCGTCAAAGGCATTATTAACACCCAGATTCGATGCCGTCCCCGGCATGAGCTGCATGAGTCCTTGAGCGCCTTTGGGCGAAACGGCGCGGGTATTGAAGCCGCTCTCGGCATGGATGACGCTGTTGATGAAATCAGGGTCAATCGAATGCTTGCCGCTGGCCTCCTTGACCACCTGGTCAAGGTTTAACGGTTGAGCGGCTTTGACTGAAGAAGCCGCGGTCGCGGTGGTAGCGACGGAAGTTCCTGTGGTCCCAGCAGAGCTTTCCGGTATGGGTGACTCGGTTGGAACGGGACTATCGTCCTTCTCGAAGCGTTCGATGTCACTGGTAGCAACATCAACGTAACTGACATTGCTGGCTCCCGTATACAGGCGCGTCATGTTGCCGCGCACCTCGCGCCGCTCATGCCGTATGGAGAAGCCATTGTGGAGTATGGCAAGGTCGCTGGCGAAAACTCCTGTGGAGAGACCCACAAGAGCTGCCAGCAAGCGGAATTTCATTCGCAGATTCACGGTAACTTACGAGACTTCACGCTTCTACTTTTGTCTGGCTCAGCACCTGCTCCACAGCTGCTGCCACTCCACATTGGTCATTCGGAAGGGTAACGTGCCATCCCGGCCGCCGCAGATCATCGGCCGCATTTCCCATGATAAATGGATGTCCTGCAAAGGCAAGCATCTCGATGTCGTTGTAATTGTCTCCAATAGCCATGACCTCTTCGCGCGGAATGCCGCGATACTTGGCCCAACGCTCGACAGCATGCCCCTTCGAGCATCCCTGGTTGAGAATATCGACGATAGAGAGATCGCGCAGCGGATATTCAGTCCTCAAAACCGTGATTTCATTCTCCAGGCCGCAAGCCGCGAGGGTAGCAAGCGCCTGGTGCATCCGGCTAATAGTGCCGCAAAACATGGCTTGCACGGGATCGCTCACGATCGCTTTCTCAATCGGAATCACGAAGTCGATGTAGCTCAGGTTCTTCTCCAGCCAGCGCTGAATGCTCCCACCGAGCTCGTCCATGTGCTCGAGAACAATCGCACCCTTGCATTCTGTATCGAAAGTCAAAACGGTGTTGCCACGGAACTCCTTCATTGCGGTGCATAGCGTACGCGCCGTGGGAGCTGGAAGGAAATCGCGATGAAACGTCTTGCCGCTTAGTGATCGGGTAATTGCGCCGTTCGACGTGATCAGCCACAGGTCGAATCCCAATTGAAGAGCGATGGGCAGGGCAAAAGTGTGGCGGCGCCCAGTAACCAGAATGATCTCCACGCCCAAAGAATGAGCGCGGCGCAACGCTGCCAGGTCCGCCTCAGCAATCTGGAATTGGGGATTGAGAAGAGTGCCGTCTATATCAATCGCGAGCAGTCGGATGGGCGGCTTCACCAAGTTGATTTTAACATCCGGCTATTCGCCGCCTGCGCTCCGAAAGGGCAGAATAGTCGAAGCTGCACGAGCCTCTTTCCTGTCCAGTGTTCATTCAAAAAATCATCGTAAGTGCTTACGCAATCGTGGGGTTCGACTGCCCACTTACTTCTGGGACGTGACTCTTAAATGGTCCTAAGTAAGGATCACCGACGTAATGTGACAGAAAGCGATTGAGTCGCAAGCCTCAGAATCGCGTGCTATATTGCGCCTTTCCATGGGAATTTTTGGCTCGCTTCTTTTTCCGTGGGGCATTCTGCTCCAGGCCTTGGCGATCGTGCACTTTATTCGTCGCCGGCCGGATACCTATTGGCTGTACATCATCCTATTTCTCGGACCGATCGGCGCCATCGTTTATCTCTTTGCCGAAGCTGCTCCTGATTTTGGCCTTCTTCGCCAGTCGTTCAAAGTTTTTCCGAGGCGGAAGAGGATTCGGGAGTTGGAATCCGCTGTCCTCGACAACCCGTCCGCAGGGAATTATGAAGAACTCGCCGATCTCTACATGGAGGATGGCAATTTTCAGCGCGCTCGCGATTGCTACAACAAGTCAATTTCCGCTCGGACCGATTCGCCGGATCCCTTCTATCGCCGTGGAGTCTGCGAAATCGAGTTGGGTGATTTTCCCGCGGCTTTTCAGGATCTGGAACGTGTGGTCGGGAAAGACCCCAGGTACGACTTCCAGCGGGCTGCCGGACTGTTAGCGCATGCCTATGCCAATACCGGGCAAGCGGAAAAGGCTGAAGCACTATTTCAGGATGTGACGCGAACCTCTACTCTTTCTGAGACTTACTACAATTACGCTTTGCTCCTGGCGTCTCAGCAACGCTTCGGCGAAGCTCGCGAATGGGCCAAGCGGATTCTGGCTAAAAAGCCCACTATGCCCGGCTATTTGAAACGCCGAGAACGGCCCTGGTTCCGTAAAGCAAACGGATTACTGAAGAAGCTTCCTGCCCAATCCTGATCGCTGGCAACTCTAAAGCCGGGAGCCCAGAGCGTAGGGCACTTTAGGCCTGATAAACTTCCTCTTCCATGGCGCGGATTGCATACCTGGAGTGCACGAAATGCGGTGAGCACTATTCCGCGGAGCAACCCCGGACCGTATGTTCAAAGGATGGCGGAATCCTCTACGCGCGCTACGACCTGCCCGCGCTGAAGAAAACCTTGTCTAAGAGCGCTCTTAAAGATCGCGCCAGCATGTGGCGTTACGCCGAGGTCTTGCCGGAGGCGGAACCAGTCACATTGGGCGAAGGCTTTACTCCCATGTTGACAAGCCGTGATACTCCAAACCTTTACGTAAAGGATGAAGGTCTGAATCCGACCGGGTCCTTCAAGGCGAGAGGGCTATCGGCTGCTGTGACCATGGCCCGCCACTACGGACTCAAGAAACTGGCGATTCCTTCTGCAGGAAATGCTGCCAGCGCCCTCGCGGCCTATGCGGCCGCTGCGGGTATCGAAGCTCACATCTTCATGCCGCAGGACGTGCCCTTAGCCAATCGAATCGAATGCGAGAGCTATGGAGCAAAGGTCAACCTGGTACCAGGACTGATCAGCGACTGTGCCCGCATCGTAAGTGAACGTAAAGAGCAGGAACAGTGGTTTGACGTCTCGACATTGAAAGAGCCCCATCGGCTCGAAGGCAAGAAGACGATGGGCTATGAGGTCGTCGAACAGCTTGGATGGGAAGTGCCTGATGCCATCATCTATCCGACAGGAGGAGGTGTCGGGCTTATTGGAATGTGGAAGGCATTTGATGAAATGCAACAATTGGGCTGGATCGGGTCCGAGCGTCCACAAATGGTCGCCGTCCAGGCCTCCGGTTGCGCCCCAATTCCTAAAGCATGGGATG
>JBLNFC010000504.1:0-3373 GCA_050263355.1 Acidobacteriota bacterium | reverse complement strand
CATCAACAATACTCTGGACAAATTGCTGGGCGCAAGTTCCTCGATCAAGATCGAGTGGAAGAATTACCCGGACTCCGTTAAACATGGCACCACGTATGGGGAAGCGGATGGTAATGTCCTTTACCTCAACAAGGGAAAGATCCCGGCGAACAACGACAAACTTATAGAAACTGACGACACTAATCATCTCGCGCTGAATACCACTGTCCATGAAATGAACCACCACATCAATAACGACAAAGTGGCCAGCACGTTCCACTACTTTGAAGCGGAGTATCGGGCCTGGTACATCGGGTTCAAGGCCGAGCATGGTCGCGCGCCCACGAACGAGGAAGCGATGGACCAACGCATCAGCTGGCAGCTTAATCCGGACAGCGTTTATGGCAAGTATGCGGCAGCAGCTCTTAAAAACCCGAAGGAAGCACAGAAGTTCTATGATTTCCTCGGGAGCGTTACTGGGATGAAAGTAGATGCGAAGAATTGGAAGGCCGTGGTCAAGTCGGACCCGGCCACCTGGCCTGACAAGGGCCATTCATCGGCGGCGGCGCCATCGGGCAACATTGACAATCACTAGCTTGCTCCCGACATTGTTTGTCGGCGTGCTTATTGTACTAAGCCTGGGCGCCGCGGAAGGAACTACTATGGACGACAAGATTCAACAAAAGATCGCAGAAGCAGCCCGCGCCGAATATGGCTGGAAGGTAGAGGAGGTCCGGACCGACGAGGTGGAGCGGTTGCGCCGATCCTCGTGCTCCTTCTATACGGCCGCCAACGCGGTGCGTCCGCTGTCGTATCAGGCAAACTACGCAGTGCTCCCGGGAGATGAGGTTATTGGCATCAGCGATCCGGATGCTGCTGGAAAGATTCTTGACACCTGCTCGGCAGGGGCCCGAGCTGACTGGTGGGCTGAGATCATCACCCGCTTCCACGGCGACCTGAGCGGCGGAATCGTGTTGGCTGATGAACAGGTGAGGCCAGACATCACGCGCAAATTGATCCAGGCCGGCATGAAATTTACTCCACCTGCCTTTAGCGATGACAAGCAAAGCGTCAGCTTCTTGCTCCTGCAGCCCGAAACTTACATCCTCTACCGCGTTCAGGCGACGCGAAGTGCCGGCGGGCCTATCCAGGTAGTCACGACCAAGTTGCTTCTGAACGCCACAGCCGCTAAACCAACGTCGCAACTTTCGCCAGGCGATGCCATGAACTCTATTAGGGAGATGTTGCGGTAATCGTTAGTCTGTAGCAATCCAGGAGAAGGCTGCAAGGCGCGGCGCGGAATATCATCAATCTAAACGCCTATCGGCTGAAGTTGCGGCCGTACTCAAAGTACCTCGTTTTCGACAACTTCTATGGGCCCTGAATCGCTGCGAGTTGCCTGCACCTGGTACAAGACATAGGCCTCGGGATCCAGCAGCAAGTAGCGCAGCGAGCGTCGTTGCGGATCTAGAACCGGTGGTGCAAACGTCTTGCCCGCTTCTCGCAGTTTACGAACTATGTCGGGCCTGGTCTGTTCATCGCGGAGCACGATGCCATCGCCCAAGTCTTGGTGGAAACGCGTTACAATTTCTGCCCACCAATCTGCGGAAGCGCCGTTGGCGCAGGAATCTACGATTTTGGCAACCACATTGCCATCCCCCGAGCCGACGATCTCAGTCCCGCTCAGCAGTGCGTAATTTGAGAGATAGGATAGCGGCCGCACTTTGTGTCCAGCACTGAAAAAGGAACACGCTGGACGGCGCAATCGCTCGATTTCTTCCACCCGTACCTCGTCCACCTTCCAGCCGTTATCTTTTGCAGCTGTCTCTTCGATCTTTCGCATGATGTGTTCGTTCATGGTGCTTCCTCCCCTGGCTTTCACGCCCGTGCTCAAAGCCTCCAGCACGAAGACAAACAGTAGCGTTACCGAGCACCTAGTGATTGTCATCGTTACCCGCCGGGGGCGCCGCCGGCGTGCTTGCCTTCGTTGGCCAGGTTGCCGGATCCGATTTGTACACTACGTCCCGCCAATTGTGCGCATCGACCTTGAGTCCAGTCATCTTCCCTAAGAAGTCAAAAAGCTTCTGAGCCTGGCTCGGATGCTTGAGTGCCCCTGCGCTCGTCGCGCCATACGCACTCTCAGGATCAAACTGCCAGCGGATGCGTTGTTCCATTGCTTCTTGATTGCTGGGCGGACGACCATGCTCCGCTTTGAAGCCGACATACCAGGTACGGTATTCGGCGTTGAAGTAATCAAACGTGTCCCCCACTTTGTCATCATTCACCAGGTGATTGATCTCGTGCGCCACGGTATTCAACGCCAGGTGATTGGTCGTTTTATTCTCGGTGATTGGGTCGTTTCCGGCCCTTATGATGCCTCTGTTCAGGTACAGAGTATCGTCATCGGCCTCGCCATATGGCCGATCGCGTTTGTCGTACTTCTTCCACTCGAGGTCGAAATCGGATTTCGGATCCAGCAGTTTGTCGAGTGTGTTGTCGATTATCTTTCGGTCTCCCTTTTGGTTATGGGAGAAAGCGGCAATCGTTTTTAGTGAGCGCTGCTTGTCGCCAAGGCTTTGCGTTTGGAACCAGTCTTTGCGCAGCATCCGTTCGATGTTGCCGATCGTTTTCGCGTCGGGATAGTTCTTGGCCTGGCTGAGGACAGCGGTTTTCTCTGCATTCGTCAAGCTTTTGAATTCTGGATCTTCGATCAACTTTTTGAGGCTAGCAGCATAGGCTGGACTGGCGTGACCAGCTTTGAACGCCTCCATCACAAGTTTGTGGTTTGCCGGAGAAAGCGATTTGGCCGAGTTGATCAAGTCGAACATCTTGGAAATCTTTTCCGGTGTAACCGGCGGATTTCCGGCGAGACTTTGAAGCAGCGCACTCTTTTCGTCCTGGCTCAGCGCCTTAAATTCTGGACGCTGATAGAGAGCGTTCAAGGTCTGAGTAAGCTCTTTCTTGAGTTGCGGAGAATATCCCTCACCGCGTAGGGGGGTCAGCGACTGGCGGTTCCTGCGAGATGCCTCCGCTGCCGGATGCGCTGAAGTGTGCGTGCGACACGGTGCCCGAGGAACTGTCCATCGGGGAAGAGAGCAGGGTTCGCATGGCGGAAGCCTCTAGACTATTCTCCATGCGTTTGGAGGTGGCAATGTTCGGATCGGGGGCGTCGGACTCCGCGCTGCCCGCTGCCGGACCACCCTGGGTAGACGAGGGAACCCTCACCTCCATGCCGGGAGTGAGCCCATTCGGGTCCGCAATTTGAGGGTTGGCATTTACAAGGTCGTCGAGAGGAATGCCCAATCTCGAGGCGACCTGTGTAAGCGTGGATTCCCCGTTTTGGACGGCAGTCGTTGCATCCGCGCCTTCACTGCCCCACTGACCAGGTATCAGT
>JBLNFC010000503.1:0-3007 GCA_050263355.1 Acidobacteriota bacterium | reverse complement strand
AGCAGCGCCGCCGGTCCGTCAGCAGCCACAATCAGCGAGAACTCCAGACGATGTATTGCCAGTAGCGGACGAGCACCAGGATCAGAATAACCAAGGAAATCACAAGGAGCCCGGTTGTCTCCAGCGAATAGATACGCCGCTTCGGCGCTTGCTTCGGTGCGGCTTTGTTGAACCGGGCGAGCACGCCTTCATTGTAGCGCTACGCACCAGACATTCCGGTGACTTGCTAGGGTGCCGGCGTGAACTTTGGGGAAAATGCCGGTTGGGCTTGCGTGGTTAGGAACGCCCCGAACAGACGATCGAACTCGATGCTGGTCGAAAGCCGATGCCGGATGCGTTACTCGAGGTCAGCCCTGTCGGGGTTATAGTAGAAGTGGAATCGAAGCGCGAGATATTGACCGCCAAACTCCGAAGGCAATGGCGGGAAGGGATTCGACGCGGTAATGCCACCCCAGGCCGCCCGGTCAAGGGAGACGTCGCCCGAAGTCGCCACGCGCTGCAGGCTGGCAACTCGCCCGTCCTTGAGAATGGCGAATTCGATCGTTACCTTCCCCTTTTTCATGATCGGCGCGCGCGCTACTTCGGGAATGAGGTTGTACCAGTTCAAGCGGACATCGTGCAGCACACGCTGCAAATATGGCCCGAAATCAACCCCCATGGTGTCGCTAAGAACGTCCAGGTTACCTACGGCTGTCGTGGGCTGTCGGCCTTGTCCTAGTCCAAAATCACCACCCGCTCCACCCCCACCACGACTTGCAGCGGCAGCCCGCGCAGCTTGCTCAAGCTGAGAATTCGTCGACATAGGTGCGCCGAAGACATTGGGCGGCATCTGTAGCTTCGCTGTCTGATTGGTCTCAGCAGGAGGTGGGGCAGCCTGTCCTTGTCCCTGCTGCTGCTGCTGGGGTTGCGGCTGAGCTTGTGGCGGTGCATTCTGGGCTTGTACTGGCGGCGGACTCGCTTGTGGTTTAGGGGCTGGAGGTCCTGAAGGTCCCGGCGGTCCCGGAGGCGCAGGGCTGATGATCTTTTTCAATTCCTTCGCATCCAGCTGCGGCTTCTTCGACATAGCCCGCCGGTTCTTATCCGACATCATTTCCGAATTGAATGGCTTCGAGACCTTTTGTTCGTCCGGAGGCAGCTCAAGATAAGTCAATTCCTTGCCTCTGGCTGAGTTGTTCGACGATACCAACAGCACCGCGCGATGCGGAAACCACCCCGCGATTCGCTGTGAGTTCCACAGGACAATCACCACGAGCAGGTGAACTACTACTGAGATCCAGAATGCTTCGCGCATGCGCGAACGCGAGAGATCATCCTGGAGCTGTACCAAGAGCTGCGGCACGGCCTCGCGGTAGGCGGTCTCCCAGCCCTGTGCGTCGTACAGCTCGTTTCGAGACGGTGGCTCCGGTGATGCGCCAGGTTTAAACGAGCTTCGGGGCGGAATTTGTGTGGTCGACATCGACTACTTCGTATTAGACACAAGCGGCGGGCGATGGTTGCCAACCATATTCGCTGATGGGACTTGCGCGGCGCCTGCGACCAAGGTGCTTCTATTGTCGCATCATTGGGCCAATCTGGTAAGGCGCAAAAGGACGAGTACCTTCGTCGTGCCTCATTGTAAATTCTTGTAAATGTGAGCTAAAAGCTTGTGTTTCTGGCGCCGAGTTGATCCAGTTTTGCGCGAGATCCATGTTCGGCGATCGCCGCCACGGTTCTGAGTGCAACCGACAAAGCGCGCCGTCCATCCTCTAACGAGACCAATGGTTGAGAGCGGGTGGCAACCGCTTCCAGAAACGCTGCGATCTCTGCTCGCAGTGGCTCTTCCGTCGTTATTTGCGGCTTGGTGACTGTGATCTGCGGATTCGCGGAAGGTTGCCCGTCCTTGCCCACACTGAAAACCAGTACGTCCTGACGGCCATAGTCGACCGAAACATACTGGCCAGGCTGAAAGAAGCGAAGTTTGCGCACGCGCTCCGTCGAAACCCGGCTGGCCGTGAGGTTTGCCACGCAGCCCGATTCAAACTCCATTCTCACATTTGCGATATCCACCTTCCCCGAAAGAATAGGCAGTCCAACCGCCCGAATCTCTCTGATTGGGGATTTCGCGAAGGCAAGCACAACGTCCAGATCGTGGATCATCACGTCCAGGACGACATCCACGTCCAGCGATCGCGAAGTGAACGGGCTTAGCCGGTGTACCTCAAAGAACATGGGGTGCGTAAGTAGCGCTTGCGTCGCCCGCACTGCTGGGTTGAAACGTTCGAGATGGCCTACCTGCGCAATTCGCTTCTCCTGCGCCGCAACTCGGATCAGTTCCTCAGCCCCTTCCAGGGTGGGGGCTAGCGGTTTCTCGATGAGAACGTCAATGCCTGCTTGCATCAGCGTGCGTGCGGTCGCCAGATGATCCTGGGTCGGCACTGCGACGGAGGCCGCCTGCACTTCCCCGTACGTCCGAATCATCTGCTCGACGGACCCGAAGGCCCGCGCGCCGAACTCTCTGGCCACTTCGTCAGCTCGATCGACGTTTGCGTCGACCACCGCTGCGAAACGCACGCTCTTTCCTTCCTGCTGTAACTGGCGGTAAACGCGAGCGTGATTCCGGCCAAATGCTCCCACCCCTACCACTGCGACGTTAATTAGCGATTGATTTTTCAGTGTCTAGCTCGATCAAAGAGTGTTGTGGGTGCTGGAGCGCTCGCCTACAGTCCCGCTTCGTGCTCAACAGATTGTGCCTTCTTCAACATTACAATCTGTCCGGCATGGTATAGCTCATGCTGAACGATGCCGCTGAACATGTAAAAGTAGTTGTAGTAAGGCTCTCGTTTCCCCGGCACTTGTTCCTGTAGGCGATCGTCAGCAAAGCCAGATACCGCCTCAACCAATTCATCATGAGTCTTCTTCAGGTGATCCATGGCAGTGCGCCATGCGGATTCGCTCTTGTCGAGAATGGGAGGAAAATTTTCTTTGTCGCTCAAGTTGACCGTCTGCCCAGCAGTGCGTCGCCGGACGG
>JBLNFC010000502.1:0-11931 GCA_050263355.1 Acidobacteriota bacterium | reverse complement strand
TCAGAACGAGGTACACAGTCAGCCTGGGGCGGAGATCGTGATCCATGGTTTCGATCCAGTCGCGATTACCCCCGAATTCCTGGTAATACCCACCCCCGGACACACTCGGGGCCATTGCTGTCTGCTCTATAGCAATCGATACCTCTTCACCGGCGACCATCTGGATTGGGATCGCGAGTCGAAGCGCCTGGACGCGTCGCCGGATTATTGCTGGTACTCGTGGCCGCAGCAGAGAGAATCGATAACCCGCCTGCTTCAATATCCCTTCAACTGGGTTCTGCCCGGCCATGGGCAGCGCATCCACTTGCCTGCTGTGGAGATGAGGAAACACTTGCAGGACCTGGTACGAAGGATCGACCGGATCCAGCCGTAGCCCTCTCTTATTCCCGGACAGAAACAATTATCTGGTGGCAAGGCAGAATCTCGCTCTCAAGTAGTTGTTCATAGTGCTATATAGAACTATACTTCCCGTCCGTAACCCATTCCAGTGTGGAAGGATTCCCATGAAGCGCACCTTGTCTCCAGTTTTTCGATCTTGGGTGACTGTCCTGTTTACCGTTTTCTTATGCGCGCCGCTTGTCCTGGCGCAACAGCACGCTCTAAACAAGAGATACTCGGCGGATACTTTGAAGAATGGAGTATCTACGGCGCAAATTACAACGTCGCCAACCTTCAACAAAATGGCCGGAGACACTCTGTTTACTGATGGGGTGGCTACCTACGCGACACTGTCGGATTTGCCAAACTTCAACCATTACTTTGATGCCAAGCGCATTGCGCGCTGGATCTACAGTCCTGCCACACAGACGTTTTGGACCTTCGACGACCCGCTTACGGTGACTGCGAAAATGGTATACGTCCAGGCGCGAGTCCCAGGCGGTCTGGGCGGAGCGTACGTGTGGGCCGTGAAAGATGACGATGCAAATGGCACCGTGATGAAGACAATGGCTGTTGGATTAGGAAGGTAACCAGTCACTTATGCGCTTCCCATTACAGGCTGCGGAATGCTACCGCAGCCTGTAAAGCCTCTCGTTTCATGACTGCATGGCCCAACTGGGCCTTAGACTCCCACCTTAGTAACCGAACGCGGTGATTTTCATCACTGGAGAAAGCCCCTACGCGTACCATAATCTGAGAGGCCTCGCCCCGGGCCAGCAGGCACAACCATGAGCAGGGTGGAAAAACGCGCGAGGAATCGAAGCAAGATGGTCATCGGGATCAGGCTCTCGATGGCGAAGGACAAGACTGATGCAGCGGGTATCATGGTTCACACTCTGGACATCAGCCCGACGGGAGCACGGCTGGCGGGACTCCGCGAACAGGTGGCGCCCGGAGATATCGTCACGTTGCAGCGTTCGCACAAGCGAGCCAAGTGCAAAGTAGTCTGGTGCCGGGAGATGGGACCGCGCGAAATACAAGTCGGAGTTCAGTTCATCGACACAGACCCGACGTTTTGGGGCGTGAACTTCGCCCCCGAAGCTAAGACAGCGGAGGAGAAAAAGATGTGGTCGCTGCTCGGCGCTAAGGAAAAGTAGGACTGCAAAACCGCCACCCTCTCCTGCTCTCACTCAGCACTTCTTGTTTCATAACCTCGGGTGTCGAGCCCGGCCCCCTAAACCTCGTCCGTCGCGCCCGTACTCGATGCCATTCGTGGTCGAGAATTCCATCCCGTCTTCAGGTCGGGATCGACGCGTTCCTGTGGGCATAACTCGGGCTTCACACTAACCCCGGCCACGTGGCTGATGATGGTATGCAGTTGACGTACACCTTCGGTTAGGGCGGCAGGTCCGGGTTGCAACATGTAAGTAGACTTCACCTCGTAAACATGGCGGTTGCGCACCGCGGACAGCTTCGACCATCCGGGACGCGAGGCAATGAAGTCCTTGTTTACCTTGCGCCCACACCAGGACGCGATAATTACTTCCGGATCGCGATCGACAACAACCTTTGGATCGACAATGCGCTGGCTACCCGCAGCGCAGTGGCGAAGTTCCGGAAAGACCGGATCGCCGCCTGCAAGTTCGAGGAGTTCCTCAACCCACTGAATCCCTGAGATAAGAGGGTCGTGCCATTCTTCAAATAGAACTCGCGGCTTGCGGGGAAGATTTGCCGCGGCATGCGAAATTCGAAGCAATCCAGCGCGTAGGGAATTCACCAGGCCAATTCCCTTGTCCATCACACCCACTATTCTCGACAGCATGAGCATCATCTGCAGGATCTCGTGGATACTACGCTGGTTGAAAACGACGACGTTGAGCCCTCGAGTCGCCAGTTCTCGAACGATGTCGGCCTGCAGATCCGAGAAGGCAAGAACCAGGTCTGGATTGAGAGCAAGAATCTTGTCGAACTTTGCCGACGTGAAAGCGGATACCTTTGGCTTCAGCCTTGCCTCCGGCGGTCGGGCTGTGTAGCCCGACACACCAACTACGCGTGCTTCTTCGCCCAGCAGGTAGAGAGTCTCGGTTGTCTCTTCCGTAAGACAAACAATGCGGCGAGGGTACGCATGCAAATCGGAGAGTTTAAGCCAGTCTTGCAGGGCTGCATCCCGGTCGAGAATCAAACAAGTGTCTCCTTGACCATGGAAGGATACACTTTTACTGAATCTGCGAAGTATGAGGGGAAATATGAACCGTTTACATCATTGGTTGTGCCGATCCGGCCGTTGGCAAAAAAAGATTGAGGAGAGGGTGCGCTGGGTTCTGGAGGGCACAGAGGTGGGGGATAACCTCCTCGAACTTGGGCCTGGCCCAGGCCTGAGTACGGACCTCTTGCGACTGAAAGCGCAGCATCTCACAGCCATCGAGTTGGATACCAACTTGGCCCGGCAACTGGCGGCGCGTTTACGCGGCAGCAATGTCGAGGTTGTCACCGGCGATGCCACGGCTATGCCGTTCCCGGACTGCCAATTCTCTGCGAGTACCTGTTTCACCATGCTGCACCATGTCCCTTCCACAGAATTGCAGGATAGGGTGCTGCGCGAGGTACGGCGGGTGCTGAAACCGGGAGGAATTTTCGTGGGCAGCGACAGCTTGCAGAGCTGGTTCATGCGGATCATTCATATTGGGGATACGCTTGTTCCGGTCGACCCTGGCACTTTCGGAACACGACTTGAGGCCGCCGGGTTTGAGCTTCTAAAGATCGAAAAAAATGGCGAGGCGTTTCGCTTCCATGCTCGCCGCCCTTTCAATTAGGGCACAACCACGTGTCCCAAAACATGATCGCAAGCGCGCAGGACACTCCCGAGGTCCATCGCATTTGAAGTTTGTACTGGATTCTGGAGCAAATCTCTTGCCGGTGCACAAGTTTCCGAAGGCGGGAAGATTGTGGTGATCCATAGTCGAAGTACATTCGAGGTACAATTCCGCGCAGTAACATGGCGAGATTCCTAATCTGGATGGATGAACGGGACGTCAAAGGATGGCGATGTTCCAGTTGTGATTGGATGTTCCCTCTTCCCGCGCTGCTCGAGGATGATGAGGCAAGAAAGGCATATGATCGTCTCGGCGCAGCGAAGTTCAAAGAACACGTCTGCGAATCGTCAGCTCGCCAGCAGGCTGCAGCGTCTTCGAAGGCACCGAGCTTTGCCGAGCGGGCCCGGGCGCTTGTGATGAGAGGCTACAAGCCCAAGGATGCGGTGGCCCTTGTTCTTGATGAGGTTGCTCTCGAATCGCGTAACGACGCGAAGGTCATGGCGCAAGCTAAAGCAGATTGCGATAACTTCCTGCTCAAGATCCGAGAAGGCCGTATCTGACCGACAGACACCTGGGGTTTTGATTCCCAAGCTCCGCTCCGAAGTTAAGGTAAACGTCGGGGCGGCGAACAGCGCAGGACTCAGGAAAGATGACGTCCATTGGGGCGCAGTATCAGGGAGCCATCTGGTTCGATCTTCTGCCGGCACGCCCATGCGACGGGGTAGCGCATGTCCTTCACTTCAACTTCAGCCTGCAATTTGAGGCCTTGCCACTTGATTCCCTTTGGCAGCACGAATTGAGCCTGGCGAATTTTCCCGGGCAATGGATAGCCGGGATCGAGACAACCGCTGGCAAGCGAATTCCCGCGGTTGTCTAGAACTGTTATTCGCAATACGCCGGGGACACCCGCGATCCCGTCATTGGCAAAACCGATGATTAAGCCTTGGTATCCGTCGTCTTGATAACTCCACAGGAAAGACGGGCGTACGCGGTAGCCAACCTTGCGGTTGATGGTGTCGAACGAGTGTGGCGATTGCTGGTAGTACTTGAGAACGTGCTGCGCGTTGATGCTGTGAAAGTTCCACAGCGACCAGTAGTTTGCGCCGACGTCTATGACGTGCGCTATCATGTTGTCCACTTCCGTGACGCCTTCATCGGTCCGAAGGGGAGTTGATCCGTCCGGCATCCCCTGCTCGATGCAAGCCGCGATCCATGGCGGGCGATTGCTGAGCGCTTCAATCTGCTCATTCTCGATGAAGATGGTATCGCTCCGAATCCAGTTATTGGTGCGCACAGTCCGGTCCAGCATGGCGGAGTTTCCCACGTTGCTGTAGTCGGGTTGAGTGTTGGTGAGCAGCGGAACTTTGCGGAAGGCCTCGAGTTGCACTTCCAACATCCGCATCCATGTGCGTTCCGCGCTCTCATAATCGGGGAAAGGTGTACCGGTGAAGGGCCAGGTATGTCCCTCACCCCAATGTCCATACATGAAGGTGTCAACAAATTCGATGAGCGGGCTTTCGTCGAATTCAGCTGCGAGCAAACCGACCAAATCCTTGAAAGCGCTTTGGAAATAAGGGTGATCGTAACGAGGTTGCAGATTGTTCTCTTTCGGTAGGAACCGCTTGGGATCGCGTTTCCATTCGCCCGCCAATTTCACCATCGGCACTTTCTCAAGAACGAAGTCAGGTAATGCGGGTTGGACGTAGTCCGGCGCGCTCATCTGGATTCGGAAGCCGACTCGCTTGTTCAGGCTTTTCGCCAACTGGAAGGTTTGTTTCCAGTAGTCCGGAAAGTCGAGGCGGCCGGCTCGCGGCTGAATTTCTCGCCAAGTCGGGCGAAGATAGAGTTTCTGTCCAAGAGGAAGACGGGCCAGATCTTCGATCGCCTGGGCAATGTTGTCAGATTTGATTTCAGCCGTCCCCATATCCGCGGAAATGTAGATGATCAAGCCTTTGCCAAAACCAGGCACGACTTGCTCGGAAGGCGTGGTGGTCATGACCACGTCATCATTGGGGATGCTGGCGTCCGGTGGGTATTGCGGAAAGGGTCCCTGATTTAGTCGATCTTTTACGGGTGGCCCGGAGCCGAAGTCGTACTTATCCCAGTTGTGAACCCGAACGCGTGCTTGAGCCGTATTCACCGCGGCGGCGGTTAGCGCCAGCGCTCCGGTGGTGTGCAGAAAGTCTCTGCGATTCATGGGCATGCTTCATCTCCAAGAAAGAGCGTATTGCACAGAGTGGACTTCAACGTCCCCCAATTCAGCATACGAGAAGACGACCTTGGCATTGTATGCGGAAGACCCCGGCTACTTCCGAAGACGCGGCGAAATCGAATCTGACCGTTGACCTCGACTCGCGCCCCGAAACCGTCGCGATTGCTCATGGTAACGCGAGGTAACCACCAGCCAGTGCTGGCTCCCTTTTCCATTTAGGTATACCTGGTTCTTCCCTTCTTCTGCCGCAGGTAAATCCAGCATTGACCATCGCAGCGCAGGCAATCCGGGTGGCCGATCACATGGCAAAGAATGATTTTGGCGTGGCAGAAATGGCGACTCCGGGGTTGCATTAGAATGCTGCCGATTCCCAAAATTGCACCACTTCGTCCACAACAGCCGATCACCAACCTGCGAGGCACTGTCCTGCGTCGCTGATGTAGTGCAAAATGGTTGGGCTGGTGCCGGCATTTATTGCTTGCGAATCGATTTTGTTGCCCATAACACGACGTTGTTCCATTAAACTCTCTCGCGATTGTTCTCCAGGAGGTCTGAGCTCTCATGAAAGGCATAACTCGACGTGGTTTTGTCCGAATCGCTGGATCTGTCATAGCAGGAGTCGCGGGTGGCACAGTTACGTTGCTGGAGCCGAAGATGCTTTGGGCTGCACAAGCACCGGCAGCTTCCGATACGGTTCGATTCGGGATTATAGGGACGGGAACACAGGGATCCGACTTACTGAGGAATGTTCTGAAAGTACCTGGTGCCGAATGTGTGGGCATTTCAGACCTCTACGACACCCGGCTGGAAACCGCTAAGACGATATTGAAGAAGAACGTTGATACCACGAAAGACTATCGGCGCCTTCTCGATCGCAAAGACATAGACGCAGTGATCGTGGCGACGCCGGACCACTGGCACCGGAGACTAGTGGTGGAGGCGGCGCAAGCCGGTAAGGACGTTTATTGCGAGAAGCCGATGTCGCACACCGCAGAAGATGGCTTCGCGATGGTGGACGCGGTGAAGAAAAATAACCGAATCTGCGAGATCGGAAGCCAGCGCGTGAGTTCGATCATGTACGCCAAGGCCAAGGAAATCTGGGATTCCGGAAGGCTTGGGCAGGTAGACACGATTGAGGCAGTCTGGGATCGGAACAGCGATAGCGGCGCATGGATGTTTCCTATCCCCCCAGATGCGAATGAAAGGACGATTGACTGGAACACATGGCTGGGGGACGCGCCTAAGCGACCGTTCGATGGCCGGCGCTTTGTTTCGTGGCGATGCTACAAGGATTATGGGACTGGTCTGCCGGGCGACCTGTTTGTGCATCTGATTTCCGGCATTCACTACATAACAGGCGTGAATACTCCTCCGGCTCGCGCCTTCTCTACGGGGGGAATCTACCACTACAAGGAGCGTGACTTTGGCGATCTGCAGTGGACGATCTACGACTACCCGAAGTTTCAAGTAATTCTGCGCTGCAACCAGAACAATCGCTACGAAGATCAGCAATTTGCATTCTATGGAAAAAAGGGAACGATGTTTATTCGCGGCGCCGGGGCGCCCCAGGCGCTGGGTGCAGGTGGATCATTATCGTTTGTTCCCGAGCCTCCGTACCAGACAGCCGAAGAATATTCGACTGGTTCGTGGCCGGAGGCGCAAAAAGAGGAGTACTTGGCCAGATGGGAACGCGAGCATCCCGAGCCCGCCGCGGGCCAGGCAAAATTGGAATCGGGCGAGGAAGTGTACGTTGCGCCTCCGGGGTACAGCGATCTGGTCTATCATCTGGCGAACTTCTTCCAGGCAGTCCGAACTCGTAAACCGGTTGTTGAAAACGAAGTGTTCGGCAACGTCGCAGCGCTGACGGGTTGTCACATGTCCAATTATTCCTACTTCAACAAGACGATCGCGGCTTGGGACGCGGGATCAAACAAGATCAAAAATACTTAATGCATTTAAGTGAAAGGGTCAAAATGAAGCGTCGTGATTTCATTTGCGATGTGACACTGGGCCTGGCAGGGGCAGCGATATGCACTCAGGTACCGGAATCGCTCTTTGCCAGTCCCTATGGGAAACCGGTTGGGCTACAACTCTATACATTGCGCGATCAACTTGAAAAGGATGCGCCTGGAACCATCAAACAGTTGGCGGCGATTGGCTACAAAGACGTAGAGATCTACTCCCTGTATGGAAAGACTGCGGCAGAATTCAGCCAAATACTGAAGGATAACGGCATTACCGCTTCAAGTGGCCACTACCTTCTGCCGGTGGTGAAGTCCAACTGGCAGGAGCGCATTGAGGACGCTAAAGCGCTGGGACTACGCTACATGGTGATTGCGATTCTTCAGCCGGAAGAGCGCAAGTCGCTTGACGACTATAAAAAGTTGGCGGAGTTGTTCAACAAGGCAGGTGAGGCGACGCAAAAAGCTGGTATCCAGTTCTGCTATCACAATCACAATTTTGAATTCCAGAAATTCGGGGATACTACCGCCTACGACTATCTTCTGAAGACACTCGATCCGAAGCTGGTGGCGTTTGAGATGGATTGCTTCTGGGTGACACATGCGGGCCAGGATCCAGTGGCATACTTCAAGAAGCACCCGGGCCGTTTCCCTCTGCTCCATATCAAGGACATGAAAGATAAGCCGGCTCCCACACAGGAGCTGGACGCGAAGATGGGCTTGTTCGCGCCCGTCGGAAGCGGAAGTATTGACTGGAAGCGCATCTTTGCGGCCGCGAAGGTTGGGGGCATGAAGCACTACTACGTTGAGCAGGATTTCTGTGAGATACCGCCGCTGGAAGCCGTCAAGATGAGCTACCAATACCTTGATCGGATGAAGGTGTAATGGCGCAGTGAAAGCTTAATTTTCGTTTCGGCGACCGCCCTAACTGTAGCGTTCTCGGACTCATAGGGATCGGCCCCTTCTCGCGGTTTCAGTTTGAGCGTGTGTCGGTACCGCGGGCTTACTGTGGTGAGCTCGTTTCCGGCTCTTCGTGCCTAATTTATCTCATCAGCAAGAAGCCATTTGCGATAATCCAGAAGATTGACGCCAAAGGTGCTGCTGCCGGGAGGGGGAATCTGTTCCTCCCGCTCTCAAGGGCGTGAGAACAATATCAGAGAAGCTGAGAACTTCAATTCTGCTGCACGATTACAGGAAGGTCACGTTATGAGAGCGGATCTCATGCCTATAGTGGGACCTGCAAATCGCCGGCTCAAGAATACGAGAAGACCCACTACTCAATTCACCTTGGGAAACGAGCCCCTCGGTCTGATGTACCACGTATCCTTTTACATATCGCCATCCCACCCCCCCTGGTCTCACGAAAACAACCATCGAATTGTTCCGCTACAAAGCATGGCACTGGTACGCGAACACTTGGGCCAGAGTTCAAAAAGCGAACTTTATTGCCAAAGCTCCTACACGCGGGTTCACCGATGTGCTAGTGATCACCCCGAACGTAGACGATGAAAAGTTGGTATCGGGGTTACTAAACTGGGGATGGTTGAGCGCATTGTAAAACTCTGCGCGGAACTGAACACTACTCTTCTCCAGGGGCCAATCGATCTTCACGGTTTTTGAGAGGGCAAGGTCCAGGTTCGCTTGCCCCGGACCGTCGACGGTTCCAGTCGCGCTATTTCCAAATCCAGTTCCGATCCCGTCCGCACCGATGATTACGGGAATTCCGAAACATGATTTATTGAAATAATTATTCAGTTTCGAGCCAACGTTCCCGGCAGTCACCAGCTGATTCTTCTTGCAGTTGCCCGATAATTGAGCACGGTCTTCACTGATCCCAAAGACGTTGTTGGCATTCGTATCTGCGATGGTGAGTGCGGTACCAGATTGGACGGTAGCTACTGCGGCCACATCCCAACCGGCAAGTATTGTGCGTTGCCATCCCGCAGATGGCCCGGGCAAAGCCCACGTCGTGCTGACCACAAAACGGTGTCTACGGTCAAAGCTGGCTCGTCCCCACCGTTGACGGGGAGAGTTTTGGTCACCAAGCGTCAGGGCATTCCCCGATGATGTAGAGTTGATATCCGCGCCATCGGTGTCCAAGGTCTTAGAGAAAGTATACGAAGCCAAAAATTGTAAGCCGCGACTTAAACGATTCGTGACGCTCGCTTCCAAGCCGTTGTACCAGGAACTTCCCTTCGACTCTATTAGTTGGAGGGAGTCTGGAGGTATACCAAGAATGGGAACTCTAAGAGGAATGTTAGCCACTGTATCCGTGACTACTCCCCTTACGGGATCGTGCGCTGAGGCCGACATTGCCTGATTTAAAGAACGCTGACGAACCAGATGGGAACCGCGAGTGCCTACATAGCCAACCTCCAGCAACCAACCCGGGTGCATTTCAGCTTGGAGATTTACTGAATATTGCTGAATTATGGAGGGCCGAAAATCAGGAGCAATGCTGTAGATCGTCGTATTCGTCGTGGGGGAGTACGTGGGAAACGAAGGGAATGACTCCGGCGTTGGAAAGGGCTGTTGGAAGGGAGCCTGAAATGTCGCGTTGGAATTGGCACCCCCGGCGATCAAGCGAAACTCAGAAAACGGCGCGCCAAAGATATTCTGATAAAACGCTTGTCCTGTGGGTCGAGAGTAGTACATGCCATACCCACCCCTAAGAACCAATCGACTCGAACTGGGCCAGATCTGCCAAGCAAATCCGAATCGCGGAGCGACGGTATTTTGCCCCTCGGCATAGTTGCCAAACTTGTTCTTGACCCGCGTCACGCCGGACGGGACAACACCTGGGAAGTTGGACGCAACGACGTAACCGGCAACGCTGCCGCTGCGAGGAGGGTTGGGATCAGCCTTAGCGAAGTCGAAACTCGCATTTCTGCCAAGATTGTCGGCAAACTGTCCGAGACGTTCGTATCGAAGGCCGAAATTTAGTGTCAGTGATTGGAGGATTCGATAATCGTCTTGTGCAAATCCAGTGCCCTCCCAGACCCTGTATTCACGAGTAGATAGGCCGAAATCATCAAAAGACGCGAAAACGTTACTGAAGCCTGTGCCATTAGCGCTTGCGCTTAATCCCAACAGAAAATCGGGCCAACTGAGGAAGCGCACAAGCGATCCCAGCCCACTGAGATCAACATTGTCTTGGATTCTGGTGATGCTACCCCCGAAGCGGAGCGTATGATCTCCTCGAACAAGGCTGAGGTTGTCGCTAAGGACAAAACTGTTCTGCGCGATAGATCGGGGGAACCCCGAGGCGATACTAACGGAACCGAGGATCTCCAAGCTCGGCAATTGGTTATTTCCGCTCATCTCACCTTCCGCCACACCGATATCAGACCAGTTGAAAGCAGTGTTGGCTTGCGTTCCTGTTCTGCTACGGACATATCCCAGGCGTGCCTCATTGAGCAAATTGCTTGAGAACGTGTAAGTGTGAGCGAGCGAGAAAACTCTAAATCCAGCATCGCCGGGACTTGGAAACGCTGGGATATTGCCAGCCGGATTCAACCCATTGCCGGGGAATGAGACCATCTGAGTGTCGTCGGCCAAGAAGAAGCGAGCGGCGAGTTTGCTGTTTGCCCCAAGGATGTAGTCGAAATTGGTTGAGAATTGGTCTTCATCAAAATGGCATGGATTCGAGAAAACAGAAAAACCCTGAGTCAACAGGGGCTTAGAGGAATCCACAGATTGGGGAATAGGAATCAGAAAGTTACCGTCGGGTCGCCTGAGATTCAAGAGCGCGACAGCCGCGGGGTTAATGTTTGATCCATCTGGATTAACTGTTACACCTCCGAGAGTTCCTACCATTCCGCCGAAAATTTTTCCGAGAGCTGTTGCCGATCGATCATTGGTCAGAGGGGGCTCAGTTAAGGTTGCGGTGCAAGCTGTCCTAGACTGACCCGCAGCCAGACCATTTATCTGGCGCGTTCCTTGATACGATCCAAAGAACAGCAACTTGTTCTTACGAATTGGTCCCCCAAGCGCAAATCCGAACTGGTTCTGTTTAAGAATGGGACGAGGTTGCCGGGTTTGGTTCAGAAAGAAATCATTCGCATTCAAAAGCTCGTTGCGCAGAAACTCAAAAACTGCTCCGTGAAAATCATCGCCGCCTGTCTTTGTGACGAGACTAACGTTGGCACCTCCGTAGCGGCCAAATCCAGCGTCGTAAAGGGCGGTCTGAACCTTGAACTCCTGAATGCTGTCTGGATTCGGAATGGGAATCCCACCGCTGCCAGATGCACTTGCCTGCACATCGCTAACACTGATCCCATCCAGTTGGTAGTTGTTGTCGTAGGAGCGCGCTCCGTGGACATAAACTCCGTCATGTGAGCGCGCAATCTGCGAGAGAGCGATCCCACCTAATCCTAGTACTCCCGCGTTGTAAACACCAACGCTGACGCCCGGAGAAAGCCCGGTTATTTGTGCAAAGTTCCTGGTGGCCAAAGGTAGGCGACCCACAGCACTTTCGTTCACGATCCGTCCCAGCGCAGCGTTATCGGTTTGGACCATCTGCGGATTTGATTCGACTTGGGATTGCTCGACGCGTGCAGCGAGCTGA
>JBLNFC010000501.1:0-7320 GCA_050263355.1 Acidobacteriota bacterium | reverse complement strand
GATCGACGGAAGGCAGCAATGCCTTGTATTCACCCTCGGCTGCGAATCGTTTAGCCAATGCCTGCTGATCCGCCGCTTTCACCACCGGGCTCGATTCGAGTGCCTTGGCCGCGAGATTGTCCTGCTGCTTAACCTCGGGCAGGCCGGGAATAGAATCCGGTTCCGTTCCCAACTCTTCCTCAGCCAAACCTGTCAGTTGCGCAAGATGAGTGCGCAGAACGTCGGCGGATCCCTTCGCCTCCGCCATGCGCATGCGTACTCGAGCGCTAGCCAATTTCGCGCGGTTCTGTTCAAGAGGACGATCTACTCCCGCCTTGACCCGCTCGGCTTCGACACCTTCCACCTTGAGATTATTGGCGAGTTCCGTATTCAGCAGCTCAATTTCCTGGTTCCATTTGTTCAACTCAACATAGGTCAAGACCGTGTCCTGGATCAGTGCATCGCGCTGATCCTTGCCCTGCAACTGCGCTGCTTGCCAATCGGTCCGAGCCGCCTTTACAAAGGCTTTCTGCGCGGGACTATAAAGCACCTGTTGCGATGTAACATTGAACAGGGAAGGTGCGGCGTTCTCCAAGCTCAAAGGAAATCCATAGCTTCCGCCAATACCAGAGCCGAAGATTACGCGAGGCAAATACGCAGCCCTCGCTTCGCTATAGCCGGCATGTGCCTTGTCTTCGTCGGCATGGGCTGCCGGCGCGCTGCGCCTGATAGCTAATTCCACCGCCTTGTGCAGAGTGATGTTCTGTCCAGCTGCAGCACAAGCGCATAACAGCATGAGAAGGGAGACTAACAATGGGACGAAACGATGCCAGGAACCTGCTCTCATCAGATTCAACCTCGCAATCAGTTTTGAGACTTAAAGCTTCTTGGAGTCCAATTGAGATGCACGGAGCAACTCATTATTTTGAGATGTTCTTCAGCGCCTGCTGTGCTGCGGAAAAGTTTCCTGCCAAGGCGAGCGCTGCACGATACTCCTGAGCGGCACCCTCTTTGTCCCCTTGTTTCTCCAAGGCTGTGCCGAGAACATAGTGCGCTTTGAATAATGGAGACTTTTCGGACAGGCTATTCGAAGCAATGTAACGCCGTGCCAGTTGTGTCGCCCCCGGTAAGTTGCGACCAGATCGCTGCAGGATTTCCGAGGCTTCCACCAGCACTTCGTTTTGTCCCTTGGGGGCATTGGCAGCTCGCATGAGGGCTTGTTCCATATCGTCCAGCTTATTCCCGTGCCGGTAGAACAGCGCCAGATTAAGCCAGTCATTGGCATCGCCCTGGCTGGCGTCGATGGCGGCGCGATACTCTTTCTCCGCGACCGCCACATCTTTTTCTTTCTCTGCGATTCGCCCATTCAGGTAATGCGCCTTGGCTGGCGCCAAGCCGGCTAGCGCTCGCGCTTGCAGTCTCGCCTTGTCCAATCCACCACCCACAATTCCGGGGGCATCGATGTAGAACTCTGCTAGATCGGAACGCGCTTCAACGCTGTTCGGCGAAAGCTCCACGGCGCGCTCGAATTCCCGGCGTAACTTGCCGGCAAGACTGGCCGCTGAAAAAGGATTCACATGATCCGCTTTTTCGCCATACGCGCGGCCCAACCACAGATGGTAATCGCTGTTATCCGAAGCCAGCTTCACGCTCTTCTCGCAGTTGGCAATGGCACGATCCCAGTCGCCGAGGGAGTAGTAGGCGCGGCAAAGGTAGTTGTACGCCCCAGCATTTTCCGGCGAGGCCTTCACTTGCGATTGCAGGGAAGCGATAACCTCATCAACATGACCGGCCGCCAGCAGGTCGGCAGGCGAGGCCGCCGCATCCGTTGCCAGCAATGTGGTGGACAAAATCACGGTGAAGAGAAACCATTTCAGAATTGATCGCATTGATTTACTGCACCACCTTGACGGGTTGACCTTCTCGCAGAGGCTTGTTATTCACAGCGCTTAGCGCGACCGTTTCGTTCTCCGACAACCCTTTACTGATCTCCACCTGGGTCAGGTTGAAAATAGACGTTTGCACGGGCTGTCTGTGTATCTCATTGCCGGCTACGCGGTAAACGTAGGATTGGCTGTCGTCGATGCGAACTGCTTCACGCGGAGCGATCAAAACATTGTTGTGCTCAGCCGTCACTACGACTACCGTCACATTGATGTTTGGCAGGAGTTTGTAATCGCTGTTATTTAACTGCGTCGTAATCTCGCCAACGTTTCGCGTTCCGTAGAGCTTTACGCTCGCGGGAGTCGTGCTCAGCGTACCTTTCCACTTTCGCCCGGGGATAGCATCCCATGTGATCTCTACCTTCTGATTCGGCGCCAGGCGCCCCACATCTGGCTCATCCACATAAGCTCGAACACGTACAGTCGAAAGATCTGCCATCTGCACAAGCAGGTCGCCGGAACTGACAAAGTTTCCCGCGCGCACGGGAACAGAATAGACAACGCCATCGAAGGGGGCCCGAACGTTCGATTTGTTCAGGACGTCCTGCGCTGCGTTATATGCCGCCTGGGCCTCAGATTCTTGGGAATGTACCTTTTCGATCTCAGGCTTGGAATAGCGTCCTTTGAGTTTCTGTTCCAGTAACTGCACATTCGCCTCGGCGGTCCGGTACTGAGCGTCGGCCTCGCGCACTTCACCAACCGAGGCTGCGTTGTTCTTCTGCAGACGTTGAAGCGCATCAAGATTTCGTTTGGCGTTATCCCGGTCAGCGCGGGCCTTCACCAGCTGTGCATCGGTTGTGAGAACTTCTTCCTGCGTGCCTCCATGTTCCACGGCGTGAATATCGGCTTGTGCTCCCTTTAGCTGGGCCAGTGCGCGAGCGGCGGAGGTGCGCGCCTCATCATCGTCGAGTTGCAGCAGCAGTTGACCACGCTTAACGTGGTCGCCCTCTTTGACCAGGACTCGCTTGACTGTGGTAGGCACCGGAGAATGGGCCTCAAAGTTATTAAGAGGCTCGATCTTTCCGTTGGTAGAGATAACGCTGCGAATGGAGCCTCGCAAGATGTGCGCGCTTCGTACCGGCAGGACGTCTCCGCGCATCGAGTTGAACGCTGCCAGCAAAATCACTGCAACGACTATCGCAGTCGCAATCAACCAGAACCGGTGACGTGCGAAAAAGCTGGAAGCTTCATTTCGTAGCGTTGCCATGAAGGTGATTGGTAAGTACTTAGGTTAACATCCCATAGCACCGGACGTGCAACCGAGGCTAGAATACGCCTCACCTGTTTGGATGCACCACTCTTTGGTTTCGGCACGGAAATTCGGCCACTCTGGGCTGGGGGTATTTAAAATGAAACCTATGGCTAAACAGCCCCGCTACACGCCCGAACACGCCGAAGCCGGACTGAACGCGTCTTTTCCTGATATCGAGACGTGGCCAAATCAGTTTCCCGGGTATGAAATAGTGGTCGATGATCCCGAGTTCACATCGGTGTGTCCAAAAACCGGCCTTCCTGATTTCGGCATCATCACGATTCGTTACATGCCGGGAAAGCATTGCCTGGAGTTGAAGTCGCTCAAGGAATACTTGCAGTTCTACCGCAATCTCGGGATCTTCCAGGAGAATATCGTCAACCGCGTACTGGAGGACGTGGTGCGCTGCGCCAAGCCAGTCTGGGCTGAAGTGAAAGGAGATTTCCGTCCCCGCGGCGGAATCTCCACCGTGGTGATTGCCAATTGGCCTCGTACAAAGAACGGCAAACGCTAACCAGAGCAAAGAGAGTGCATGAAGGAAAACTTTAGCTCCTAGACTGGTCGGGCGCCGTCAATCCTTTACGCCGCTTTCGCTTTGATCGCCTCTCCTGTTCGACTTCCTGTTTCGCCTTTCTGGTTAGCTCTTTTGCAACCTGCGCATGCTATATTCCTCGCCTCGTGAACCGTACGCGCCTCTACCCCCGGACTGCGCTGGCGCTGCTCACGGCGCTCAACCTGCTTAATTACATTGACCGCTCGGTTCTGAATGCTGTGCAGCCGCTGGTTCAGTCGGAATTTCACGTCAGTGATGCCCAGATTGGCCGGCTCACAACGGTCTTCCTCATCTTCTACACGATTTCGGCGCCCGTCATGGGTCCGCTGGCGGATCGCTACTCTCGGCGCCTGATCATCGCGGTTGGCGCATTCGCCTGGAGCGGCTGCACGCTGCTCACTGCCATTACTCACACCTATTCGGGATTGCTCATCAGGCACACCCTGGTGGGAATCGGGGAGGCGAGTTTCGTCACGATTTCTCCCACCTTCGTTGCCGACCTGTTTCCTGAGTCCAAACGTGGGCGAGTCTTGGGCGTGTTTTATATGGCAATTCCCGTGGGGTTCGCGCTCGGATATCCGATCGGCGGATACTTCGGAACTCACTTCGGATGGCGTACGCCTTTCCTGATTGCCGGAATCCCGGGATTTCTGCTCGGCACTCTCGTCCTCTTCCTCCCAGAGCCCGAACGCGGGCAATTCGACACCTTGAAAGAGACACCTGAGCGCGGACGCGTGCTTGGCTTGGCTCGCAATCCGGCGTTCCTGGCGGCAACATTCGGCATGGCTATGATGACCTTTGCCCAAGGCGGTCTACTGGTCTGGATGCCGACGTTCCTTTCGAGGATGAGAGGTTACACCCTCCTGCAAGCAAACAATCTTTTCGGGCTGATAATCGCGGCTGACGGAGTGGTGGCTTCGCTCGCCGGTGGTTGGCTGGGGGATGTGCTGTTGCGTCGCACACGCAGTGCTTACTATCTCGTCTCAGCCGTTAGCATGGGGCTTGGAATTCCGGTCATGATCGTGGCCTTGTTTAATCGCGGTCCTGCGATGGTGCCCGGCATCGCAGTCGCGGGCTTTCTCCTACTGCTGAATACGGCCCCTCTCAACGCGGCTATTATCAATTCAGTCGGGGCGCACATTCGAGCGACGGCAATCGCCGTCAACCTTTTTGTGATCCATTTTCTAGGAGATGCGCTATCACCATGGATTATCGGCAAAGTTTCCGATCGGTCCTCACTTGAGGCTGGGTTCATCAGCACTGTTGTCGCCACGGCGCTCTCATCTGCCATACTGTTTTACGGCATGAAGTTTGCTCCGCCGGTCGGAGCAGGCATTGACGAGCACTCGAGAGCAACCGAGTCCTGAGTCATCCCTTCGAGTGCCTGCCAGCGAAGCGGGGATTCGCAGTTCCCAGACTAGAATCGCAGATAGATTCCTTATGCACCCTGGAGAGGGCACCGCACCACTATGACCTGGCACGCAGTTTCGTGGATCGCGGGCACTATCCTCGCGCTCGCCTGGTTGTCGCGAATTGTGGACGCTGCGATCGGCATGCCCAGAGTCCCAAATGTTGCCAAGCCGCAATGGGACCTTCGGCCTGCCGAGGAAGTCAGCGTAAGCGTTATCGTGCCCGCCCGCAACGAAGCCGTAGATATCGAAGACTGCCTCACCAGCCTTCTCAAGCTGGATTATGAAAATTACGAGATCATCGCCGTTGACGATCGCTCTACGGACCGTACCGGCGCGATTATGGACCGAATCGCGTCCAGTCCAGGGTCACAAACACACCTTCGCGTCATTCACGTTTCTGAGTTGCCGCCGCGCTGGTTGGGCAAGGCGCATGCGATGTGGGCCGCGGGGCAGCAGGCAACGGGGGAATGGCTATTGTTCACCGATGCGGATGTCACGTTCCGAGCCGACTCGCTCCGCCGGGTTATGAGCTATGCCGAAGCCGAACGAGCTGATCACGTGGTGCTCTTCCCCCAGATCGTTATGAAGCGGCCCGACGAACGCATGATGGTTGCATTCTTTCAAACCTTGTTCGTTTTCGGACACCGTCCCTGGAAAACGGCGGACCCCAAAGCCCCCGATCACATGGGTGTTGGCGCTTTCAATCTGATTCGTCGTTCTGCGTACGACGCAGTCGGCACCTACGAGCGCCTTCGCTTGGAAGTTCTCGATGACATGAAGCTCGGCAAGGTGACGAAGAATGCTGGCTTCCGGCAGCGAAACGTATTTGGCGACGATCTCATAGCTCTGCACTGGGCCAAAGGTGCCTTCGGCATGGTCGACAATCTGACGAAGAATTTCTTCGCCGTGCTCTCGTTTCAATGGTGGCGGGTGCTGGCCTCTTGCTTCGGATTTGCGTTCCTCAACCTTCTACCATTTCTGCGAGTGTGGTTCTCTCATGGATGGGAGCGTCTCCCTTATGCGCTCGCCCTATTGTCGATCTTCGGCATTTATGTGGGAATGTCCCGCCGCTCGCCCCTTCCGCCGTATTACATCCTCTTGCATCCGATCAGCACCGCGCTGTTTGTCTACATTCTTGTGCGCTCAATGGCGGTGACGCTATGGCAAGACGGTGTTGTCTGGCGTGGAACCAGGTATCCGCTGGACGAGCTGCGGAAGGGAATGGTGTAGTTGGTCATTGGTCATTGGTCGTTCGCTAATCCCGAACTTCAATCCATTTTGAACTGGTCTGAAGGCCGCCAAGAGCGAACGAGTCAGACCAGCGACTAACGACCAATGACCAACGACTATTCCTCGATCTCCGGATCTTCCATCTGAATCGGGTGCGACTGGCGTTTCGAGCTCTTGGGACGAGTTGATTTCGGATGGCTTAACCGGCCAGCATTGTAATGACCCTTCTTCTCAACATCGAAGCCCTTTGGAAGTGGCGGGATCTTACCGGCATCGCCCTGCAGTTGTCGCAAGCGTTTTAAAACAATTTCCGTGTGGCCGTCGTAATCTTCGATTTTGCCGTGTATTTCGATGTTCTTGCCGACCAAGTGCCGTACGTCCCCGACATGCGGCAAATCACCGCGGAAGACCACGACCTGAAATGGACAGAGTCTGTAGTCTTCGCAGAAGTTCAGAAAAGTGGTTCCTTGCTCCGAATGGGTTATCTTCACCACCTTTTCCGGTAACGCAACGGGAAGTGCCCAGATGTTTGTTGGCTTCGCCGAAGGGCAAGCAATCGGCCAAAGCGCTTGTCGAAACAATCAGCAGCAGAGCGAGCGCCTTCGGGATTGAGAAGGATCGAGAATACAGCGCTGATTTGCGCAGAGTGAGCATCGCGCTACCCTGAAATTGTAGGGGCAAGTCGACACTCAGGTTGTGATCGCCGACCGAAATGCAGGGTCAGGTTCCCGGAATGGACGCCTGTGCTCTCGCGAAAAGGAGGCAGACAGCAAACAGCCGGCTTTTTATAGGAGCCGGCTGTGCTTGGTTTTACGAGCGTGGTTATTTGTGAGTCGACGAATTCACGGTGATGTTGTCGGCGAGCAGGAACACACCAGATGACTTTTCAGCATCGTGCATGTCTCCCGATCCTGCCGTTGTCTCTTGCGCCATGTACTTGCTGGCTGGTTG